>JAKAJM010000008.1 GCA_021813765.1 Nitrospirota bacterium | reverse complement strand
TTGGTACAATTCCTTTTAGCCATGGTGTTCCTCCTCTGGTAGATTGTTTCTGGCGAAACTACATTACCAGATTCGAGGCCACCATGGCTTTAATTGTGCGAAAAATATTGTACGTTATCAAGAGACGTTATTTAATGCGAGACGGAGCGGATAAAAAACCCGAAAAAAGGGTCAAGGGAAATAGGGCCTATTAATCCATGGTACAGATTTCGGTTTATCTGTGGGCCGCTTTAACATGCAATGTCAGTCCCAGCGCTCGTAAAACCTTTAACACAGT
This sequence comes from Nitrospirota bacterium, assembly GCA_021813765.1. Taxonomy (GTDB): domain Bacteria; phylum Nitrospirota; class Thermodesulfovibrionia; order Thermodesulfovibrionales; family JdFR-88; genus JAKAEG01. The sequence continues at coordinate 50,966 of JAKAJM010000008.1, read as the reverse complement.
GGCGAATTCGGGATTGCCTTCCGGGGAAAGAGCTTTATAAAGACTTTCCCGGCCCAAGCCCGCCTCGCGGGCGATGTCCGTCATGCCGCGGGCACGGGCTATATCGCCCAGGGCGGCGGATATCAAGGCCGGGTCTCCGTCTTCCAAAACTGCCTCAAGATAGGCGGCTATATCTTCTTCGGTCTTGAGATGCTCTGCAACATCCCATGGACGAGTTTCTGTTTTCTTGCGTTTCATGATATTTCCTCCTATAAATTCCGTGCCAGCTCCAACGCGGCTCGAATATCTCTTTCCTGCGTTCGCTTGTCCCCGCCCGCAAGCAGGATTACCACCTCGCGGCTCCGATGGGTAAAATACACGCGATATCCGGGGCCATAGTCAATTCGCAATTCGGAAACACCTTCGCCTACAGGTTTAACGTCACCCGGATTGCCTAACGATAGGCGGCGAATACGCGCATTGATGCGTGCGCGGACTTGCCCATCGCGCAAGGCAGCAAACCACTCCGAGTATTTATCGGTCTGGCGTACTTCTATCATTAGTTTTATTGTATCCGATAAGATACAAAAAAGCAACGTCTTTCCCGTGACGCCGGTGACAACTACGACCGATAATCATAACAGGTTGCGCCGGCCCTATCGTAAAACTACAGGGCAAAGTCCGCACAATTTTTATTATATCGCTGGGCGAGGTGTCCTGGACGCAATGGTGATTTTTACTAATTCACGAAAAAATCCCTGTTTCCACCCGAAGCTTCCGTGTGAACATCCAAATCACCGGACCCGGGCTTTCGCCAGGCTGACTGCAAACCGCAAATGAAAAGCTGTGCCCCCCACAGAAAACCCGGTCGGCCCAATGAAAAAATATGGCCAAATAAAAAAGACAAAAAGAATGGAATCCTTAAAGACCGCCAGCGGGTTTTTGGCTTTCCCCTTTCTGAAGCTCTGAAAGAAGCTGCAGGACGGTCTTTTTTAAAACGGGATGGATGGCCTGCGGGGCTATTTCGGCAAGCGGTTTAAGGACGAACTCCCGCAGGTGCATAAAGGGGTGGGGCACTGTAAGCCCCTTTTCAGGCAGGTCTATTATCTCATCCCCGTATAAAAGCAGGTCCAGATCTATCACCCTTGGGCCCCATTTCTCCCTGCGTACCCGGCCCATCTGCCGCTCCACTTCCTGTAGGGTCTCAAGCAGCCCGAGCGGGCCCTCGGGGCCTGCCTCTATGCACGCGGCCATGTTTATGAAGTCCGGCTGCCCGGCCACCGCATCCGGATGTTCAACCCCGGGCTGGCCGGCCCCCCAGGGCTTCGTCTCATAAGGGGGTGAAAGGGCCGTTATCCTTATGCCCTTCCGCTTAAGGAGCTCAACCGCCTTAAGGCAGTTGCCAAGCCTGTTGCCAAGGTTAGAGCCTATGCCAATGCAAGCGGAAGGCAAAAGTTTTTTGCCTTATAGGGATTTGCCTATGCGGCTGACGGCCTCTCCGATCCTTTCAACCGGCACGGTCAGGGCAAAGCGGATGTATCCCTCTCCGGGCTGGCCAAAGCCCACTCCCGGGGTGGCCACTACTCCCGCTTTTTCAAGCAGGTGCTTGGCAAAAGCGCGGGAATCGGAAAAAACACCCTTCGGGCATCTGGTCCACAGGTAGAACGCAGCCTCCGGCTTTATCACGTGGATGCCCTGGCCGGTGAGACCGGCGTAAAGGGCGTCCCTTCTTTCCTGGTAGGTCTGCCTGATTCCGGCAAGTTCCGCGTCTCCGGTCCCAAGCGCGGTGATTCCGGCCTCCTGCACCGCCTGGAAGACGCCGGAGTCCAGGTTGGTTTTTATCTTTCCCAGTCCTGCTATCACTTCCCTGTGGCCAACGGCAAAACCAAGCCTCCAGCCAGTCATGTTGTAGGTCTTTGAGAGCGAGTGGAACTCTATGCCCACCTCTTTTGCGCCCGGTGTCTGCAGAAAACTGGCCGGTTTCCTGCCGTCATAATATATCTCCGAATAGGCCGCGTCGTGACAGACTATGATATTGTGCCTGTCCGCGAATTCGACCACCTTTTTGAAGAAATCCTCTCCGGCAGTTGCCCCTGTCGGGTTGTTGGGATAGTTGATGAACAGAAGCTTTGCGCGTTTCAGGATGTCCGCAGGCACCGCTTCCAGGTCCGGCAGAAAACCGTTTGCCTCCAGAAGGGGCAGGGGATGGCCCTGTGCGCCTGCAAAGAGCGCACCCACGGGATAAACGGGATATCCCGGCGAGGTGTAGAGCACCACATCGCCAGGGCCGGCAAAGGCCAGGGGTATGTGCCCTATGCCTTCCTTGGAGCCTATAAGCGAGAGGACCTCGGTCTGAGGGTCAAGGGCCACACCAAAGCGTTCCCCGTACCACCTGGCCACGGCCTGTCTGAAAGAAGGCATCCCCTCATATGAGGGGTAGCGGTGGTTTTCCGGCCGTTCAGCCGCTTTTTTAAGCGAATTAATGATATGCCCCGGAGTGGGCAGGTCCGGGTCCCCGATGCTCAGGTCAATCAGATCGGCGCCTTTTTTTATCTCTTCCCGCTTGAGCCTGTCTATCTCCGCAAACAGATAGGGCGGCAGATGGCGGAGCCTTTCGGCAACTTCGACCTTTATCATGTTACTGTCCGGGACCTCGCTTTTTTTGTTTTTTTCTTTTCTGCCTGATGACTAGAACCTATCTCAAAATCGCTTCCGGCTGCAAGAGGCTGAGAATCGCGGCATACGGCGCCATCAAGGGAAAATCGTCCTCAACGCAGCGCTGCTGCGCCCCCGGGCGCTTACCCCTCTCTTCCCTGTCTGCCACGACTTCCTCTCTCTTTCGCTTCAAAATCAATTTTGAGATAGGTTCCAGTGTGATGTTTCAATAATTCTTGGTAAATCTTCTTGCACCTGGCAGTCATTCCGGCTTTCGCCGGCATGACTGACTCATGTCAATATATTTATAAAACACCATACCAGAAAGGCTTTTCTATTATACATAAATGCTGCCCCTGGCACGAACGGAATTCCCCTCCGCCTGCGCGGGAATGGCTGAAAAAGTTCTCCCGATGGGAGAGGGTTTTTTGGGGTGAGGGAATCCTTGGCCTTGGTTTTTGACTTCGGTACTTGCAGCTTGCCGCGGGGTAATTCCTGAAGGGGGGGGCTACAGGCCTATGCCAAGCAGGACGTAGTAGGAGTCTATCCCCTCGTTCTCGGTGAAAATGCCCGCGTTTGAAAGGTGCCTGTACCTGTAGGAGATGCTTATCCTCCTGGTCAGGTAGAAACCGCCGCCAAGCATCAGGTCGAACATGAAGTTTCCGCCCAGCTTCCTGCCAGCGAAATGGCTCTGCGAGATATAGTTAAGCCCGGCGCCAAGGTCCACGAACGGGACCAGGCCCTTGTAAGGGGCAAGCTTTCTGGCAACAAGAGAGCCTCCGGCCGCATAAAGCACATCGCCCTTGGCGTTCATGTACTCGAACGTGGGCTCCGCGCGCAAAAGGAAATTGGGGAAAACCGGCTTCTGAAAGGCGGCAAGCAGCATCAGTTTTAAGGACCCGTCTCCGTTGTAGCTCCCGCCGCCCGCCATCCCGAGCTCAAAACCGGGTATGCCTGTGGCCGCATTTCCCCCGGAGGCCGCCATTGCGCCCCGAACAAAGGCAAGCAGGCATGCCGCAAAAAGGAAAAGATAAAAGAAAGCCCGGAAGGGCCGGTTGATGCGGCCTTTTTTTAAAAATCCCTCCCTTTTTTCCATGATTATGATAATACTACAAAAAACAAGGTGGGCGGCAAAGCAATTAAAAAACGGAAAAGGCGAAAACTGTCATTCCGGGTTATCAAAAAAACCCGGACGCTGACAAAATCAAAAGATCCCGGCAAGAAAGCGGGCTTTGGTTTTTCGGGTATAATAAGACGCATGGGCCCCGTGATAAAGATTCTTCTTGCCTTGAACGACTACCTGTACGACCTTGCCATATTCACCTATGCGGCGGGCGGCTTTCTGAGTTTCCTTATGCGGAGGTCGCCTAAAGCGGGGGCGCTTGGCAGGCTGGCCAAATACTCCATGGTGCTGTTCATACTTGCGGGGATACCCAGGATGCTCCTGTATCATTCTTCGGAGTGGGGAGACTGGGGGCGGGCGGTGGGTGCCGGGCGGACCGGGGAGCTTCTGGCGCACATCATTTTCCTTGGCGTGCTGGCCGGGCTGGGCACCCTGGCCTGGATAAAAAGCAAAAGCGCGGAAGCGGCGGTTGCCCCCGCCAGCGAAGCGGAATAATAAAACCGAGCTTTCCTTATCAGCAGATGCTGTATTTGCCTTGCGTAAGCCGCCTTATGAAGGAAGCGAGTTTTTTCACGGAGAGTTCTTCCCCTATTATCCCTTTTATGCTCTCTGAGACGTCCTCCGGGTGCGCCCCTTTTTGAAGCTTCAGCTTTACGGACGCGACAGCGGGGCTGCTGATCTCCACCCCTATGCGGCTTACAAGCAGCACATAGACCTCTCTTACGCCCTGTGTGCCCTCGAAGATCTTTCTTGCCAACTCGTGGGCCAGCACCCCGTATATCTTTCCAGTGTGGCTGCGCGGGTTTTTTCCGGCGGCCGCCTCCATGGTGTGCGGCCTTCCGAAACTGATAACGCCGTTTGCCCGGTTTCCCCTGCCCACCTGGCCGCTGTCGGCGTCCTCCGCGGAGGTGCCAAGCACGCTCAGGTAGATGCCGCCCAGCCCCCTGCCCCTCACATCCAGGCTGTTTAAGTGGACTATGAAATCCTCAAAATAGCCGTCTTGGTACCCGGTGCGCAGAAACCGCTCTATCTCCCCCAGCACCATCTCCTTCCTCACAAAATATTCGCCCTCTGCCCTTAAAAACCGGTCTATGAGCGGCATGGCCACCGTAACAGCAAGACTCCGTTTTTCTCTTACGGCCATCACCTTCACGTCTTCCCCGGTTTCCGGATACCGCCTTTTGAAGGCCTTGGAATTCAAAAACCTCTCAAGGGAAATTACAAGCTCCTCGGTGGGCGAAAGCGGCCAGTAGCCCACGGCGGCGGAGGTGTCGTTGGCCCCCAGTATCCTGCGTGGGCCGCCTGCCGTGTATATGCCGGCAAGCTGTTTTGAGCCCGGCGCAAGCTCCGGATGAAATACAATGTGCCTGCCCGGCTCCACGAAGCGAAGGTTTTCGCCTATCCATTTTTCCGCCGCCTCCACGGCTATCTCCGCCACGGGGACTTTTATGCCCCGGGCCTTGAAGGTGGCCCTGTCCCCGATGAAAAACCTCATCGGCTTTGTTATCTTGCCGCCCTGGAAGCTTTTCACCGCGCTTCCCGCGGCCAGAAAGCCTTTGTCCGTGTTATGGTGCAGGACTGCGCCAAAAAGCCGTATGTACTCCTTAGACAGGGAAAGGGAGACCGCCTCCGAGATGAGGTCTGCAAGGGTGTCCGGATGGCCTGTCCCTTTCCTCTCGACGCACTCCACCGCCTCTTCGGAGATGGGTATACCGGGGATACGTTCAATGTTTATCATGTAATGTTTATTTGGGCCTGTTGCGCCGACTGGCTTGCCATGAGTAAATCTTACCCCAAACAGGCCTTTTTGCCAGTCGGACCCGCGTCAGATTTTTTTGCGGGGCTGGCATCTGCCTTGACATTTCCACGCCCTTACGGGGATATTTGATATCATGCTCAAGAAGGTGAAGACCTCGCAGCTTCAGCCCGGCATGCATGTGGTGCTGCCAGCCGGATGGCTCAACCACCCGTTCCTGAAAAGCAGTTTTACGGTAAGATCCGAAAGCCAGATCAAAAAACTGGTGGAAAGCGGCCTTGAATATGTGATGATAGACCCCGGGAAAGGGTCTTTTCATTCCAGCCAGACCGGGGCTGCAGGCAAAAAAAACAAAAACTGCCGGGATAATACGGACGCGGCGGGCCAGGGGGGATGGCAGTACGCAGAGGCCCCGGGCAAGTGGGAGCCCGACAAGCTTGTCCCGCGCCCCCTTCTTGAGGCCATCCGTAATTCGGGCATGGAGCCCGCTGAAAAAGCCGTGGTGGTCTACCGGTCCTCACTTGCCCTGATGGAAAGGCTCTTTGAGGAGCCCAGGGCTGAAAACATAAAAGAGGCAAAAAAAGCCATCAGTGGCGTTGTGGACGTGATACTGGGCGAGCCCTCAACTGCCAATGAGCTTCTGAAGATAACGGCCCACGATTTCTACACATACACGCACTGTGTCAACGTAGGGGTCATCTCCGTGCTGCTTTCAAAATCCTTCGCCGCGAGCCTTGCCGGGGAAGACATGCACGAGCTTGGCGCCGGGTTTTTTCTCCATGACCTGGGAAAGGTGAAGGTGGACAGCTCCATCATAAACAAGCGCGGCAAGCTCACACTCTGGGAGATGGAGGAGATAAGAAAGCACCCGCAAATAGGCTGCGAGATGGTAACCGAGGCCGGTGAGCTGTCTGAAGAGTGCCGCACGATCATCATGCAGCACCATGAACGCATTGACGGCACCGGCTATCCGATGGGGCTTGAAGACGAAGAGATACTGCTTTCCGGGCACATCTGCGCCGTCGCTGACGTCTATGACGCCCTCACATCAAACCGCTCCTACCAGGGGCGGCTTACGACCTTCCAGGCCCTCAAATACATGAAGGAGAACCTGGAGGGTAAATTCCTGAAGGAGGCATTCGAGGCGCTCGTGCTGCTGTTTGCCCCTGGAATGACGGACGGCGGGCCGCAAGAGGTTTGACAGCTTTTTTGTATTTAGGTTAATTTGGAAGATATGGAATTAAAGGCAAGGATTGCCCTCGTCCTTGGGCTTTTCCTTTTTACATTCATCCTTAACCTGCCTTTCGGATTCCTCCGGTCGAAGGTGAGGAAACTCTCCGCCCGTTGGTTTCTCTACATCCATCTGCCCATACCCCTTATTTTTCTTGGGCGCAGGCTGTCGGACCTGGACTACCGCTATATACCCATTTTCGTTGCTGCGGCGCTGATAGGGCAGATATTCGGCGGCAAGCTAGTTTTCTAGTGTGGTGCCCCATAAATAACTGCCACAAGTGTGTCACTCCGGCCAGATTTGTCCGGTTGAGAATAAAAACGGGCGGAATCGACTTTAAAAACAAGGATTCCCGGCGCGCCTTGCTTGCGGGAATGAGGCGGATCAATGCTAAAACTTTTGGTATGCCACACCAGTCCGGACATTTTTTATCGGGGAGCGGGGAATTTTCATTTTTTTATTTTTGCCGCGGTGCGCAAAGATGACTGAACAAAAAGGCACAGAAAAAGAAAAACAGAAACAGAAGCAGCTGTGGCTTGCCGCTCCGGGGGAGATCATTGTCCGGGAGGTGCCGGTGCCCGAGCCCGGTCCCGGGGAGCTTCTGGTGAGGATCAAGGCCTCGCTTACATGCGGTACGGATCTGAAGGCCTATCTGCGCGGGCACAACCTCATACCGATGCCAGGGCCCTTCGGGCATGAATTTTCAGGCATTGTGGCTGCGGCCGGACGCGGGATAAGAAAAAAATTCAGGGAAGGCGACGCGGTCATGGCGGTCCACACCGCCCCGTGCCTTGCCTGCCCTTACTGCAAAAAAGGCCTTTACAACCTTTGCGAAAACATAATGGGCACCAAGGTGCTGGGGGCCTTCGGCCAGTTTGTGCTCCTGCCAAAGCACATAGCGGCGATAAACACTTTTAAAAAGCCCGAGGGTCTCTCCTTCGAGGAGGCCGCCTTTCTGGAGCCCTTAAGCTGCGTGGTGCACGGGGTCGAAAGGCTCGGGCTGAAAGACAAAGGCCCGGCGCAAAGGAAGGGCCCCTCAAAATCGGGACCTGGGGAGACTGCGCTTATCTTCGGGGCCGGGCCGATAGGGCTTCTGCACCTTATCCTTTTAAAGGCCAGGGGAGTGCGGGTGGCGGTGTGCGCCCTGGAGGGCCAGAGGCTCAGGCTCTCCAAGCGGCTGGGGGCAGAGGCGGTCTTCAAGCCGGAGCGGCTCCCGGAGGGGTTTTTCGCCACTTTTGCCCCAATGGGGGCAGACTACGTCATAGAGTGCACAGGGCGGAAAGAGGTCTGGGAATCCGCCCCGCGGTACGCCAGGCGCGGGGGAAAGGTCATGCTCTTTGGCGGATTGAAAAAAGGCTCGCAGGTGGCCTTTTCCTCGGACAGGATACATTACGACGAGCTTGCGCTCCTGGCATCCTTCCACTTCTGTCCGGAAGACGTCAGACGGGCATACAGGCTCCTCGCAAACGGCGGCATTAACGTCTCCCCTCTCATATCCGGCACATATGGCCTGCCCGCGGCCGGGGCCGCCTTCAAAAGGCTTGCCGGGGGAAAAGGCATCAAATATGTGATAAAGGACAGGACGGGGAGATGAAGGCCGCAAGGCTTTACAGCTTTGGAGACATAAGGATAGAGGATATCCCGGCCCCCGTTCCCGGACCGGGCGAGGCGCTGATGAGGACCATGGCCTCTGGCATCTGCTCCGGAGACCTGATGCCCTGGTATATAGAGAAGAAAGCGCCGCTTGTGCTGGGCCACGAGCCCGCGGGAGTCATAGTGGGGACCGGCAGCGGCGTGGAGGGCTTCAGGGAGGGCGACAGGGTGTCCGTCCACCACCATGCGCCGTGCATGGACAGGGAAAAATGCCCTTTCTGCAAAAAAGGCCTTTTTGTCCATTGCCCGGTCTGGAAGGGCTCATCCATCATTCCGGGCGGCATCTCCGAGTACATACTCATCCCGGCCGTGAACCTGAGAAACGATACGCTTAAACTTCCGGAATGCCTCTCTTTCGAGGACGGCGTCCTTGTGGAGCCGCTGGGCTGCGTGCTTAAAGGGCTGAGGAGGGCGGGCCTTCCAGAGGAAAAGGGAAATTTTTTTGTCCTTGTTATAGGGCTTGGCGTCATGGGTATCCTCCATATCCTTGCGCTAAGGGCGCTTGGGGTAAGGGCGGAAAACATCATCGGTGCGGACCCGGTGCCCTTCAGGCTTGAAAAAGCGCTTGCGCTTGGCGCGGGCCACGTTGTCAATGTCTCGCGGGAAGACCCCGTGCAGCCGGTCAGGAAGATCACCGGTGGCCGCATGGCGGACCTTGTGATAGCGGGGCCAAACAGCGTCCAGGCCATGCATACCGCGGTGGAGGCTGCGGGCCCTGGCGGAAAGGTGGTGTTGTTTACCCCGGCCAAACCCGGCGAAGTCCTAGGCCTGGACCCGAATGATATCTATTTCAGGGAGGTAAGCCTGATCCCCAGCTATTCCACCGGACCCGAAGACACACGCGCCGCCATGGCGATGATAGAGGGCGGACATGTCAGGGCGGACATGGTTGTCACCCACCGCTTCCCGGTCGGGGAAACCCTGGAGGCATACCGGCTTGCGGCGCAGGCGGAGGGCTCCCTGAAGGTCTTGATCGTTTTTTGACCTTTTTAAAAAAAGCGCCCGGCCATTTTTTCTTTTTTTAAGGAGAATTTTTTAAATGGAGACAAAGGCAAAAAGCAGGGTCTTTAAACACAGGGGAGATTGCTCCTGGAAGGGGGTAAAGCCGGCCGTTTACAAGGAGGACGCTAAAGAGGGCGGCTGGACCCAGGTGGCAAGACATCCTCTGGTTGCCGGGCTTTCGGGAGAGCAGACTAAATTCCATTTAAGGTATTTTGAGGTCTCCCCCGGAGGATATACGAGCCTGGAGATGCACCGGCATGAGCATGTCGTTGTGGTAGTGAAGGGGCGCGGAAGGGTCCGGCTTGGCAGGCGCACGCGCGAGCTGCAATACCTGGATGTGGTCTACATAGGGGAGATGGAGCCCCACCGCCTCTCCAATCCTTACGGGGAGCCCTTCGGTTTTTTCTGCATAGTGGACGCCCAGCGTGACAGGCCGGTGCCCCTGATAAGGAAGCGGGGAAAGAAGGAGTTGATTGCTATTTCGGAGTTAAAAATATTATGATGAATGGACGTAAATGTATGCTCCGCAAAGAAAAAAGAATATTCCACCTCCTGTTTAGGGGGGATCTTCCCTTGAAAGGAGTTTTTGTCTGCACAAAATGAAGAGCTTTTTGGACAAGGTCTGGTCTTTTCTTTCCTCCATAAAACTCGCCATCGTAATATTCGCACTGGTAGCGCTCACATCCATAGTCGGCACCGTAATAGAACAGCAGGCCTCTTATTCGGAAAACATAAGGGTCCTTTCAAGCCTGGTCGGGCAGGGGCTGGCGCCCACGGCGTACAAGGTGCTTTACGCGCTCGGGTTCATGAACATGTACCGCTCCTGGTGGTTTTTAACCCTGCTGTCGCTTTTCGCGGTCAATCTCCTTGTCTGCTCCATAGACCGGTTTCCGGCCATCTGGCGCATCATGCGTGCCCCCGTAAAGCCTATCGCGCACGACCAGATGAAGCGGATGCCCATAAAGGAAGAGTTCGTGTCGCCTGGCAGCCCTGATTCATGGCTGGAGAAATCAGTCTCCGCGATGAAGTCCATCGGTTTTACGGCCAGGACGGAGAAGGAGGCCGGCGGGCCGGTGCAGCTTTTTGCGCAAAAGCATGCCTGGAGCCGTTCCGGCGTCTATGTGGCCCACATAAGCATTCTTGTGATACTGATCGGCGCCCTGGTCGGCGTGTTTTTTGGCTTCAGAGGGTATGTGGACCTGCCTGAAGGTTACACCGCCAACATCGTCTACTCTAACGACATGGATATGTCGGACCCGGGTCAGGTCGCCAGAAGGGAGAGCCTGCTGGGGGCGCTTTATTCCGAAGGCGGAGACCTTCAGAAGGCGGCCCAGTCGCTTAATGAAAGCCTCCCCGGCTATGAAAAGGACCTGAGGTCCGTAGGCGTTATCCCGCTGGACTTCCAGGTGCTTTGCCAGCAGTTCCAGGTGCAGTTTTACGGCCAGACCGATATGCCAAAGGCATACAGGAGCCTGATCACCGTGCTAGAAAACGGCAAGCCGGTCGTCACCAAATGGATTGAGGTGAATCACCCGCTTAAATACAAGGGGGTAATGTTCTACCAGTCCAGCTTCAGGCTCAGGCACGACCTTTCAAACGGTGTTGCCATAATGGATGTCAGGTCGCCAAGCGGGCAGACCGAGACGTTGAAGATGAAGGTCGGTCAGAGCTTCAGCATACCTGGCACGAAGGAAACGGTAAGGCTGGCCAAGTTCAATCCCGCCCTGGCCTTTGATGACCAGGGCCATGCAGAGACATATTCGCAGCTGATGACCAATCCGGCGGTAAAGGTGGACATTACCGGGCCTGACGGAGCTCAGAGCTCAAAATGGATCGTCCAGAGATACCCGGAGACGTGGAGTCTGCCGGACGGCAGCAGCATAGGTCTGACCGATTTCTGGGGTGTGCAGGCCACGGGGCTTCAGGTAAGGAAAGACCCCGGGGTATGGATCGTTTACCTGGGTTGCATCCTGCTTGCCCTTGGTCTTTATGTGGCTTTCTTCATGAGCCACAAAAAGATATGGGTCCGGCTGGCCCCGGACAAGAAAGGCACGCTCTTTACCGTGGCGGCGACATGCCCCAAGAACAGGCATGCCTTCGAAAGGGAAATCGAAAAAATGGTCACGCATTTAAAAGGAGGTAATTAGATTTCATGGAAAGCTCGCGTTTTTTCGGTCTTTCCGAAATGGCATACATATTGGCGATGGTGGTCTATGTCATTCATATCGCCTTCCGGAAAAAAGCGGTAGGGGTCACGGCCACGGGGCTTGCGGTCTTTGGCTTCGCCTCCCAGACCCTTGCCATACTCCTGAGGTGGAGGGAATTTTACCTTCTTTCGGGGATGGGCATCCTGCGTTCCATCCCTCTTACGAACCTCTTTGAATCGATAATATTTTTCGTATGGTGCCTCATGCTTGGGTACCTGATAATGGAGTTCCGTTACAAGAACCGGTCGTTTGGCGCGTTCGTGACGCCGGTGGCCGCGGTCGCCCTGCTTTTCATCAACCTTTCGGGCATGTCCACGCAGATAGAGCCGCTTGTCCCGGCCCTACAGAGCAACTGGCTCCTGGCGCACGTAACGCTGAGCTTCATCTCCTACTCGGCCTTTGCGCTTTCCTTCAGCACGGGGCTTATGTACCTCATCGTCACCACCGAGGACCGCAGGGAAGGGGCCTACATATTCTGGACGGTGATGCTTGGCATCTTCGCGGCGGTGCTTATGGCCATGGGCCTGGACTACATAAGGTTCAGCTCGGCAATGAAGTCCGAGACCTTTGTCAGGGACTTCCTTTTCAAGAGCTCTTATGAGAGCGGTTCTTCGGCCGTGCGGGTGATAAGCTACGCGGCGACGGCCGCGCTCGTTTTCCTTGTCTGGAGGTTCGGCTACATACTGAAGAAGGTAATAACGGGGTTCAACATGCAGGCCGCCACCCTTGACGAGATAACCTACAAGAGCGTTGCGGTGGGCTTTCCGATATTCACGCTGGGAGGGCTCATATTCGGCGCCATCTGGGCCAACCAGGCATGGGGTGTCTACTGGAGCTGGGACCCGAAGGAGACATGGTCCCTGATAACCTGGTTCATCTACGCTTTTTACCTGCACGCGCGCTTCCTGAGGGGGTGGAAGGGGCGCAAGATCGCCATGGTGGCCACAATGGGATTTGTGGCGGTCATATTCACATACCTGGGGGTCAACCTGCTTTTAAGCGGGCTCCACTCCTATGGGAGCCGGTAGGGCAAACAGCCCTGCCTTCCGCAGCCTGCCCGCACCTCACAAGTTAAGGGCCAGGTATTTGCTGGCAACGGCCGCAGTTGTGGCGGTAGCGCTGGGCCTGGTGCATGCCGCCTATTACAGGGCCCGCAGGGACGGCATAATAAAAGACACCTCCGCCAGGCTTTCCATCATGACCGAGATGGCCAGGGACAGCATCGTCAGCCTGATGCTGGGCGGCCAGAACGGGCAGCTTGGCCGGTTCATTACCGGCAGCATGACCCGGGACCTGAAGGCCATGCGCCTCATTTCCCCTGGCGGGAAGGTCATCTGTTCCACCATGGCCTCCCAAAACGATTTCACCGTCAGGGGCCTGCCGCTTGAACGGAAGGTCGTCCGCGACGGGCACGGCATACCCGTTGGCATTTACACCCCTATCTATAACGACAGGCCCTGCCAGAGCTGCCACGGGACAGACAAGGAGACCCTTGCCGTCCTGAACATCGAGCTTTTAAACCGTGGGCCGCTGCAAAAGATAGCCGCGCTCAGGAAGGAGACGCTTTTTTCCTTCGGGACCGCCTTCGTGCTTGTCTTCGCGCCCTTGGGTTTACTGTACTTGCGCCTTGTGGACGGCCCGGTGCGGGGCCTCAGGGAAAGCGCAAAAAAGGCCGCAAAGGGCAACTTCGATGCAACTTTCAGGGCGGAAAGGGATGATGAGCTGGGCGGCATCTGCGCAGATCTGAATCAGGCGTTTGAGGAGGTGAGACGGATGAAGGCCGCCCTCGAGGAGCGCCACCAGGAGGCCATTTCGAAGATGGAGAAGATGGCCTCGCTGGGCGAGCTTGCCGCCGCCGTGGCCCATGAGATAAAAAACCCCCTGGCAGGCATAAGCGGGGCCATCCAGGTCTTCGCCGAAGATATACCGGTGAACGACCCCAGAAAAGAGATAATGCAGGAGATCCTGAACGAGATAGACCGTCTGGACCAGTCCGTAAGGAGCCTGCTTGCGTATGCCAGGCCGCCGGTCCTGAGGCCCGTCAAGGTGGACATTGTCTCAGTGGTGGAGAGGGCCCGGGGCCTTCTTGCCAGGCAGGCGGAAGCCCAGGGCGTGCAAATAAGGATGCCAGCGGCGGGCTATGAGGTCATCGCCGAGGCGGACCCGGAACAGATGCAGCAGGTCTTTTTCAGCATCATGCAAAACTCGCTTGGCCTTATGCCAAGCGGGGGGACGATGGAGGTCAGCGTGCGGAGGGACGGAGCCGTAGGCGGGGAGGACACCGTAAGGGTCACCCTCTCGGACACCGGCATGGGGATACCGTCCGAGGACATGAAGAACATGTTCAGACCGTTTTTTACGACCAAGCATTCAGGCTCCGGGCTGGGGCTTGCCATAAGCAAAAACATAGTGGAGCAGCATGGCGGGCGCATCGAGGCCGAAAGCAGGCCCGGTTTGGGCAGCATCTTTCATGTTATAATCCCAAGTCGGGCAAGTACTCAAAAAGATGGCTAAAACCAAGATTCTTGTCATAGATGACGAAAAGCTCCTCAGGTGGTCCCTGGAGCAAAACCTTTCCAAAGACGGCTACCAGGTGGTGGTGGCGGAAAGGGGCATGGACGGCCTTGCTGCTTTCAGGGAGGAATCCCCCGATATAACCCTGCTGGACATCCATCTGCCGGACATCTCCGGGATAACCGTGCTTGAAGGGCTGAAGGAAGTAAACAAAGACGCCATCGTCATCATGATAACCGCCTTCGGAGACGTGCAGACCGCCGTAAAGACCATAAAGCTCGGGGCCCACGATTTCATCGAGAAGCCCTTCAATATGGACAAGCTCAAGATAATCATAAACAAGGCGCTTGAGACCAGCTTTTTGAGGAAGGAAGTCTCCCAGTTCCGCTCCCAGCTTTCCTCGCGCTACGGATACGGCAGCATCATCGGGCATTCTCCCGCGATAAAAAAGGTGTTCTCTCTGATAGAGAAGGTCTCCAGGAGCGACGCCACCACCGTGCTTATGCAGGGGGAAAGCGGCTCGGGCAAGGACCTGGCTGCCAAGGTCATACATTACCAGAGCTCCAGGATGGAAAAGCCCTTCATAGAGATAAACTGCACCGCCCTTCCCGAAAACCTGATAGAAAGCGAGCTTTTCGGGTACGAAAAAGGCGCCTTCACGGATGCCAGGGCCATGAAGAAAGGCCTTTTCGAGCTTGCCGACAGCGGTACCATTTACCTGGACGAGATAGCGGACATGAAGCTCAGCACGCAGGCCAAGCTCCTGAAGGTGCTTGAGAACAAGTCCTTCAAGCGCGTGGGAGGCATCAAGGACATAGACGTGGACCTGCGCATCATAGCGGCCACCAACAAGACCCTTGGAGACGAGGTGAAAAAGGGGAACTTCCGGGAGGACCTCTATTACAGGCTGAAAGTGGTCCCCATACACCTGCCGCCGCTCAGGGAGCGGGGAGAGGACATCCTGCTGCTGGCCAAATATTTCATAGACACCTTCAACCGCGAGTTCAGAAAGAACGTAAAAGGCCTCTCCAGGGAGACCGAAGGCCTCTTCCTTGAATACCATTGGCCTGGCAACATCAGGGAGCTCAAAAACGTGATAGAGCGGGCAATGATACTTGAAAACGAGGAGCTTATCCTGCCCGAGCACCTTCCGATAGAGGTCTGCAGCGAAAGTAATGGCGGCCGGAGCGAGAAGGTCGAGGCCGATGTAAAGCTCCCTACGGGCGGCATAGATATAGAAAAGGTCGAAAAGGAGCTTATAAGGCAGGCCCTGGACACCACCAGGGGCAACCAGACCAAAGCGGCAAAGCTTCTGAACCTTACCAGGGACACGCTGCGCTACAGGATGCAGAAATTCGGTTTCCTGCCGGACAAAGAGTAAGTTTTTTTTGTTTTAATACAGTCCCTTCGGCTGACCCATAGAGTCTTTTATTTATTTTGTGTTTTTTATTTTTCCGGAAACAAATTCATATGGCGGCGGATATAGCATGTTTTTTGCAAGATACGGTTTCGGGGAAGCGCTATGAAGATACTTATAGTAGATGACGAAAGGCTTGTCCGCTGGTTTCTGGAGCGGGCCCTGGCCCGCTGGGGACACGAGATAGTGTCCGTTTCAAACGGCGCGGAGGCCATGGATGCGCTGGGTTCCTCCGACTTCGACCTTATGTTCACCGACCTCAGGATGCCTGAGGAAAATGGCTCAACCCTGATAGAAAGGGTGGGTGAAATAACCAACGTAAAAAATAAAAAACCTCCACGCATCATCGTCTGCTCCGCCTACGTAACCTCCGAAATGGTGGAAAACTATCAAAACGGGGGGATAAAGGTCCTCAGAAAACCCTTCAAGCTCGAGGAACTGGAAGACATCCTTTCCGAGCAAAAAAGTTGAAAACAGCCCCGCTTCTTAAGTATTCTAATAATTAGAGCTGGAAAAACAGTTTTTGTTTTCTTTTTCTGTTTCAGGGGTCTTTTTAAAAAAAGGTTTTTTTTTAAAAAAGCAAGGCAAACGAAAACGAAAAAGCCAAAAACGGTTCGGCTGTTTCCAAAGGAGGTTTTCCGGAAAAATGAACGGATTTAAGACTGCGGTCCTTCTGATTGCGCTTTCGCTTTTTTTTCTCTGGGTGGGAGGCATGATAGGGGGGCGGCAAGGCATGACCATCGCCCTTTTCTTTGCCCTTGCGATGAATGCCTTCGCCTACTGGTTTTCGGATAAGCTGGTCCTCAAGATGTACCGGGCCCAGGAGGTGGACGAGTCGGCCGCCCCGGAGCTTTACAGCATCGTCAGAAGGCTTTCGAGCAAGGCGGGGCTGCCGATGCCCAGGGTATACATAATTCCCCAGGACCAGCCAAACGCGTTTGCAACAGGCAGGAACCCCAAGCATGCGGCGGTTGCCGCCACGGAGGGCATATTGCGCCTCCTGTCGCCGGAAGAGCTCTCCGGAGTCATAGGGCATGAGCTCTCTCATGTGAAGCACAGGGACATCCTCATAAGCTCGGTTGCCGCGACGGTGGCTGCGGCCATAAGCTACCTGGCCCAGATGGGGCAGTGGGCGCTTATCTTCGGAGGCGGCAGCAGGAGGGAGCGTGACGAAAACCCGCTTGCCGCACTGCTTATGCTATTCCTGGCACCCATAATCGCCCTGATAATCCAGATGGCCATTTCGCGCTCCAGGGAGTATTCCGCCGACGACAGCGGCGCCCAGCTTGCCGGCAACCCCAGGTTCCTGGCAAGCGCGCTAAGGAAGCTCGATTACGCTTCAAAGGCGGTGCCCATGGAAAGGGCAAACTCCGCTACCGCGCATATGTTCATCGTGAACCCGCTCAGCGGCAAAAGCCTGCTAAGACTTTTCAGCACGCACCCGCCCATCGAGGAGCGGATACAGAGGCTCGAGGGCATGCGTTAGGTTGACACTTTTGCCGTAATACATCAAAATATCTTACCTATGATCGCCCTGGTCACAGGAGCTACCGGTTTCATAGGGAGCCATTTGCTGCCAAAGCTCCTTGAAAACGGACACAAGGTGCGCTGCCTGGCCCGCAGCGGAGCTGCCCGGCAGAAGCTGAGCGGACTGCCGGTGGAGGTGTGCATGGGAGACCTCTCGGATCCCGCTTCCCTGGCAAAGGCGGTCCGGGGCGCAGATATCATCTTCCACCTGGCGGGTCTCACCAAGACAAACAGGGAGAACGAATTCTATGATGTGAACGCCCGGGGGACAAGAAACCTGGCCCAGGCGGCCGTCAGGGAGACCCCGGAGCTCAAGAAGTTCATATATCTGAGCAGCCTCTCTGCGGCAGGCCCCGTTCTTAAAGGGATGCCTCCCCTGACCGAAGACATACCCCCCCACCCCGTCTCTCATTACGGAAAAAGCAAGCTCATGGGAGAAGAGGCGGTCCTGGAGATAGCCGCGCAGGCGCCTGTCACAATATTGCGGCCCACGGCGGTTTACGGCCCCGGGGACAGGGATTTTTATCTTTTTTTTAAAATGATCAAAAAAGGGCTTTTTTTTTACTGGGGGGAGGGCCGGTATTCGCTTATTTATGTAGAGGACCTTGTGAGCGCCATGATGGCCGCGGCCGGCCAGACGGGGGCGAAAGGCAGCAGGAATGCCGGGGTCTATTTTCTGTCCGACGGCAATATCTACACCAATACGGAGATAGCCGCTGCCATAGCCCGGGCCATGCCCTGGGCGAAAAGGGAGAGGCCGCTCAAGGTCCCCTTGCCTCGGTTCCTTCTTCCCGCAGCTGCGGTATTTTCCGGTATAGGCCGTCAGGATTCAGGTATAATAAACAGGGACAAGATAAGGGAGATGGGATTCAAGGACTGGTGCTGTGACGCGGACAGGGCAAGGAGGGAAATAGGATTCGAGCCCAAAATCACCTTAAAGGAAGGGGTAAAGTGGACAGCAGACTGGTACAAGATTCATCAATGGCTATAAAGCGTCAGGACTTGTTTGAAAAATGCAGGAAATTCACGAAGGCCAGGGAGCTTATGCACGCCGGGCTCTATCCTTATTTCAGGACGATAGAAAGCGCCCAGGACCCGGTGGTGTACCTGGACGGCAAACGGATGATCATGGTGGGCTCCAACAACTACCTTGGGCTTACGAACCACCCCAAGGTAAAGGAGGCGGCCATCGAGGCCATAAAGAAATACGGCTCGGGCTGCGCTGGCTCCCGCTTTCTGAACGGCACCCTGGACATCCACGTGGCGCTTGAGGAAAAGCTGGCCCGCTTCATGCGCAAGGAGGCTGCCCTGGTCTTTTCGACCGGTTTCCAGGTAAACCTTGGCGTCATATCCGCCCTCTGCGGGAAAGACGATTTCGTGGTGATAGACAAGATGGACCACGCTAGCATAATAGACGGCTGCAGGCTCTCCTACTCCGAGGTGAAAAAATTCCGCCATAACGAGATGGACGACCTGGAGCGGGTGCTGGGCTCCCTGGACGGGGGCGGCGCGCTTGTGGTGGTGGACGGTGTCTTCAGCATGGAAGGGGACATCGCGAAACTGCCCCAGATAGTGCGGCTCGCCCACAGTCACGGGGCAAGGGTGATGGTGGATGACGCCCACGGAATAGGGGTCCTGGGCAAGACGGGCCGCGGTACCGCGGAGCACTTCGGGCTCGAAAAAGAGGTGGACCTCGTCATGGGCACTTATTCCAAATCCCTGGCGTCAATAGGCGGCTTCATAGCGGGCTCCGAGGAAGTGGTCCATTATATAAAGCATTTCGCGCGCTCGCTGATATTCAGCGCAAGCCCGCCGCCAGCCTCGGTGGCAGCGGTGAGCGCCGCCCTCGACATCATAGAAAATGAGCCTGAAAGGCTTGAGCAGCTCTGGAAGAACACGCACAAGATGATAAGCGGGTTCAAGGCCATGGGTTTTGAGACCGGTCCTACGGAGACCCCCATAGTCCCCGTCATCCTGGACGATAGCGAGGCTGCCTTCAAGATGGCCTTCATGCTCCAGGACGAGGGGGTGTTCGTGAACGTGGCGGTCCCTCCGGCCGTGCCAAACGGCAAGGCGCTGATAAGGACAAGCTATATGGCCACGCACACCGACGAGCATCTGGACGTGGTTCTTGAGGCCTTCGCGAAAGTGGGCAAGGCCCTGGGGCTTATAGGATAAAATTTTTTTAGGCGTTTTTTTCACGGAAAACAAAGAGGGGAGTTTCTGGTTCCCCTCTTTTTCTTTTTTAGCGCGCGGCCCTTTTTGCTTTGCAAAATTTTAACCTGCAATTCGATGCCGGGGATTCCCTCAACACAAAAAAGGTCACTCTGCGGCAAGCTAGTGTAGTGAGTCCAACGACTCTAACAAATGTAAAGAAGCGTATTTTGGCCGTTATTCCCGCTTAAGACCTCGGGAATGACGAAAAAACGGATTTATTTCTTGGAGCTTTCTAATGTAAAGAGATTTACGACGCACCACACTAATATGGCGTTTCAAAAATTTTTAGCATTAATTTGTTGTCATTCCCGTTTTTATTTGCAAACAGAATAAATCCGGCCGGAATGACTGCTTCAAACGAATGCAGCCTTGCGTGGTTTTCCAAAGTCTCTTGAAGTTGTTATGTAAAGGAATTTACGACGCACCACGCTAACAGACGAATTGCAACCGCCCGCGGTCACTCCGGGCTTAAAAGTACGTAATCCGCATCGGCTGAAGTTATTTCATCTACCGCTCTGCCGTCGGGCATCGCCGGCAGCACGACCACGTACCTGTAGTCCGAGATATTCCTTATCTGGGCAGGTATCCCCCTTTTCCAGGCATGTCCCATGCCCGCAAGCACCACCATCTTCATCCCCGGCGACCTTTTAAGGTTTTCCGTGATGTTGCGCGCCATCACAGAGTCCCAGAGCATCTGGGCCTGGCAGAAATCATAAAAGGACCGGCCGCCCATCCCCGCGTGGAACGAGTACATCTCTTTTATGTAGCGTTTGTACTCCTCATCGACGGTGCAGGTGACACCGGAGGGCAGTTCCTTTTTTTCGGCAGGCGATAGGGAACCGAACCCGTGCCTGAACACCTTGTTGCTTATCTCGCTTGGCAGGTTAAGCCCGAACACCGGCATGCGGACCTGCCTGGCAAAAAGTAAAATGCCGCTGTAAAGGCGCCAGGGCATGTCCCAGTTGTCATAATAGACCTTGAGGAAGCTTTCAAGGGGGATATCTCCCGTTACCCATCCGTCCAGTTCCCTCTGGCTGCCGGAGCTGAACATCTCAAGCCCCAGAGCAAGAGGCGTAACGGAGGCGTGGAGAGCCTTGATGATGGCCAGCTCCGCCCTGTGGTCCGCGTCGCTGCTATGGCTTTCTCCGACCAGGACGATGTCCGCGCCGCTTATCTCCTTTATCATCCGGTCAAAGCTTATGACTTTCCGGTCGCTTATCCTGAGCACCATAGGTTTTTCCGGCCTCTTTCCGTCTTCAGCCGCCGCTGTCTGATGGACAAAGGCCAGGAGCATCAAGAGGATCCCTGCAAGAGCCGCCGCCTTATTCATGGCAGTTTTCTGTTTTTTCTCCTTTCCCCGGATGGCTTTTCTGAAGGAGACTTTTAAAGCGGAAGGTCCCGTTCCTGACTAAATCATATCAGCTTTAAGAGCTTCGCAAAGGGCAAATTCATACGCAATTTAAAATTGCATTTTTCGCATATTGTGTATATCATAGGTTGTGGAAAAAATTTAATAATAGTTTTTTGCATTGACAATCTGCGGCCGGAGGGGATAAGGGCCATAATGACAGGCAGGGAGGGGCTTGCCATACTGGTTGTGTCGGAGAGCCTTTTTATCAGGCATTACTTTTTCCATATTTTTGAGAGGAACAAAAACAACCTCATCCGGCTAGCGGCCTCCGGAAGGGAGGCGGTCGAGGCAATGGGCTGTCCGCCCGCCACGGGGGATGGTTTTTTCCGCCCCTTTGATCTGGTTTTTATAAACGATTATCTGCCGGATATGGGCGCAGCGGAGCTGCTTGAGAGGATAGCGCGGGAGCACCCCGGGGCAAAAAGGTTTGTGCTGCTCACGCATGTGAACGATGCAAAGCGCCTGATCGGCAGGCATGGGGCAACCGGGGTGATCATGAAGCCTTTTACCTCAGGCGATATACTGAAGAGGGTTAAAGAGGCCCTTCCGGAGCGGAATATCCGGATAGCGGAGGACATTACGACGTGTTTTTGATTTTCAGGATATTTTTATTTTTTATTTTATTTTTTCCCTTTTAAGCCTTTTTGTCTCCAGGTCGGCTGCCCTGGTTGGCTCCGGCAGCCTGTACCCCTTCGAGCAGGAAAGCACCAGCTCCTCAGCATCCCGGAAGTCCACCAGATGGCCGGGAGACACGAACAGGGGTCTTACGCCGTCTTTGCTCCTTATGACCGTCCCCACCCTGCGGCCTTCAAAATAAAGAGGCGAGGCGCTGCCGCGCTTCAAGCCAGGCTCCCTGTACTTCCCCACCAGCCTAGACTTGGCGCATCCCACAGTGGGCATGTCGAGCAGTACCCCCACATGGGAGGCGATCCCTATCATCTGCGGGTGAGCTATGCCTTGTCCGTCCAGCATGAGGACGTCCGGCCTTTCCCGGAGTTTACGCACGGCGCATATTACCGCGGGCCCTTCCCTGAAGCTGAGAAGCCCGGGCACATACGGAAAAGTCAGCTCCATCAATGCGGTCTGCGTGTCTATGAGCTCAAGCTCCGGGTATGTGAACAGGCAGGCCACGGCGAGCACCTTGTCATCAAGGAACGCTGCGTCAGCCCCCGCCACCAACCGGATATTTTTCTTTTTTTCTCCCAGAGGGACGACCCGCACCCGGTCCCTCATGGCGCGCTGGATCTCCCTGGCCCTGCGGACCGTAATGCCTGCTTGCCATTTGCAGTTTTGCAGGAGGGAAAGCTCCTCCTCCGGCTGAGGGTTCTTTACGTTTTCTTTTCCGTCTTCAGTCCGTGACGTCATTGAGCCAGTCCAGGTACTCCCTGGAGCCCGCGGTCAGGGGAAGGGCGATTATCTCCGGGGTCTCGTAAGGGTGGAGCTCCTTTACCCTGGCGCTTAACCTTTCAAAAAGCGGCCTTCTGGTCTTTGCCATCATGAGGACCTCCGCTTCGTCCTCTATTTTTCCCTTCCAGGAATAGATGGACCTGACGCCTGGCAAGATGTTTACGCACGCCGCAAGCGACTCGCCCACAAGCGCCCGCGCGATGCCCGCCGCCGTCTCCTGGTCCGGGGCCGTTATGAATACGACAATATGTTCCATAAAAAATAAAAAATTTTTTAAGGAGCGGAGAAGTGCTTCCCGTTCCTTACGACCACCCTGCTGTCCCCTGAGGGCAAAAATATCCTGACGGTAGGGGAAAAGAAAACGAAATCCTGGTGGAACGGGGCATGCACCTTGCCGCCAAATGTATGGTTGTCCCCAATGGCTATATGGATGGTGCCAAGGATCTTTTCGGACTCCAGTATGTTGTCGGGCCTGGTAGCCAGGGGGTTTGTGCCGATGCCAAGCTCTGCAATGTTTGCGCACGAGGCGCAGGAGGCGATCTTGTCCCTCAGATAGGCGGCAAAAGGTTCCGAGCCCTCGATGCCGGTGACGGCCCCGTCCTTCACTGAAAGCGTCACAGGGGTTTTCAATTTTCTGGTCGGCGCCCACTCTAGGACGAGCCGCCCGTTTGCGGTGCCCTCGACAGGGGCAAGGTAAACCTCGCCCGCGGGCAGGTTGCCCGCCGCCCCCGGTTTCCTGTAATCGCCGTTGTCCTCGTGGACGCTTCTTTTCCCTTTCCTGAAAAGAAGCCTCGTGCCGTTTGGAGTGGACACCTCCACCCGGTCGGCCTGCCTGATGGCCGCAGCCACCCGCCTGGTGAACTTCTTAAGCTCCGCGTAATCTGCGCCCATCGGCCCCTTGAGCATCGTCAGGTCAAAAAGGGGCATGCTTGCATAGCGGGCGCCTGCATAGCCGGTAAGGAGCTTCCGGAATGTGGTGTGCGTGGTGGAATAGTTGGAAAGGGCTATGACCGCATCCACGGCTTCCTGCGAGTGGCTTTTTACTATCTTTCCGGCCGCCTCAAGCGCCTCTTCAGCGCGAGGGGTCTTTTTAAGGATGTCCCGCAAGAGCCCTTCTGCCTGAAGCTCCGAAACGCATTTTTTGCCGAAAGCGGCGGTCCAGAGCGCCCTTGGAGGCTCTACGGCAGGGGCCCCGGTTGCCGGGTATTCCTTGAATATTATCCTGCCGGCAAGCCCGCGCCCCGCCAGAACCGTGGCGCGCGCTATCTCCCCAAGCTGAAGCCTGCGCTTAAGTTCCCTGCCCTTTGGGGCCTGTTCCCTGTCAGAAGGCCTGTCGGTAAAGACAAGCACTCTTTCACCTGGGGCAACTCCAAGGTTTACCAGGTATATGTTTTTTAAGGCCTCGGCGTCCAAACGCATATGCTCTATTTTACCCTTTTGGGGTTTCCCGTTGCATGGGAATTCGAAATTGGCTATGCGCTTATCCGGTTTACGAAAAGCACGATTCCGCCCGTTTTTATTTGCAGCCAGAATAAATCCGGCCGGAATGACAAACTAAAAATCTTTGACTTCGATACCCTGCGGCTTGCCGCAGGGTGATTCATCATAAGAGCCTTGAAAAAAGAATAATTTATAATTTAAAATACTTATAAATTTATAATTTCAAAATCAGAGTTACTAAGACGACCATTAGGAAAGCCTCATTCAGCCGTTATCTGTCATTCCGGCTTGTCCGGAATCTTTCTCCGGCTTTCAGGAAGGATTCCCGACGCGCTTGCGGGAATGACAACCGTGAGGCTTTATTAGCGATGTTCTTAGTAAGCAAGCGGACCTGCGGCGCATACCGAAGAAGCGATAAAAACGGCAAAAAACAAAAAACAAAAAATCCCTGACAAGTTATAAATAGACGGCCTTGGACTTTAAGACCTCACCAATGAACGGGCCCATGACTTTTGCGGCCTTCGCATCTGCCGGCAAGGCAGTGCTTCCACCGTAACCACCGGTTACCACCAAACGGCTGGCCAGTGGTCGCGTTACCGATGGCTCCAATGACGGCTGTATCCCGTAATGGGGCGGCGGCCCGTAGCGCCCGCAAAAAAACCGGCAAGAAAATAAAAGCGATCTGATTAACCAAAAATCCGGGCTCGAAGGACCCGGAGAATGGAAAAGGAACGGCAAAGGAGGACCAGAAAATAATGCCAGAACAAGTAGCGGAAGGCTGCATACACAACTGCCAAAAATGCACCGCAAGGCTTTGCGGCAAGACACATGAACAGACCCTGGAGTTTTGTCACGGCTGCCCGTATTCCCCGGGTGAATGCCAGGTGGGCTCAACGCTCTCATTCTGCCACAAATGCCATATTACCAGATCAAAGATCTGCCCGAAAAGGAAAATAATAGTGCATTAGTCATGAGCCCAAAGGAGCGCAAAAAAGGCCGGCTCCGCATGATAAGAATCATACCGCCGGGGCCTGACATTCCGGTAACATGAAAACAGGCAGCCGCATGTTTTTTGACAGCGTAAAAAACGTTTAAAACGCGGATGACTGGAGGCGCAAAGTGGAACAGGCGGAGCTTCAGGATAAAATTTACGGGTTTGTTCAGGCCGCCAAAGGCAGGAAGAAGCTGAAGGGAAAAGACATAATAACAGGCGTATCCGCGGAGACCGGCGAAATGCAGGAGCACGTGAAAAAGGCCATGAGGGAGATGATAGACGCAGGCCGGCTGATGTATTCGGACACCGTCGGCTCCACTTCCGTGGTGATACCCTCCGAGGAGTACCTAAGGGAGAAAGGGTTGATCAAGTAAACTGAATTTCCAAACACGGGCGGCCTCGGGTTTTGGGCATCCGGAAAAAGTAATTTGACGGCAACAAACAGTTTCTAGCGGTAATAGCCGGTGCCCACAACCCATCCAAAGGGTTCAAAGAGCATCACGTATGACCTTTTTTCCTGGGTGCGGCCTCTCCCATCTTCGGGAAAAGATAATCGGCATAGCCTCCGCCGGCCTTCGCTTTTGCTATCATTTCCTTGATGTAGAAAGTCCCGTTTGAATCCCTGTCTTCAAGCCGGCTCCTTCCTTCCACGTCTTTCCTGCCATACAAAACAACATTGACGCCTTCCGTCGTGTCCGCCCAGAAGTATCCGTCAGTCCCGTAACGAAGCTCCCTCAGGAGGTCGGCGCCGAGTTTTTTTGCCTGCCCGGCGTCCATCTCCCCCCGCGCCTGTTTGTTGTGGACGGCCTGCAGCATGCTTATGGCCGTTTCGACCTCGCTCTTTATCAGCAAGTCCTCAGACAACATTTCCTTTTTGGCTTTCTCTCCTATCATTTGAGTTTCCTCTGAGTTTCCTCCTTTACGCCCGCATTTGCTTTCCATCACGCGGCCAGGGTCTTATGGGTTTCGCTTTCTTTGGGCCGGAGCGTCTACACCGGCGCCAGGTCTTTCGCAGCCTCAGCCAGAAATATATCCACGTTCTCCCGCGTGATCACGTCTATGCCTGTGTCAATGGCCTGAGGCAACTTGACGCCCAAAGACGCCTGCCACAACATGAGGACGGACATCGAGCCCTGCATTCTGGGAATGGTTGCCGAGGATGCCTCGATCACGCCTTCTTTAATTGCATCCAGTATGGGCTTGATGCCATCCATGCCGACTACCTTTACCTTGCCCGCCCTTCCGGCCTTCTTGATGGCGGCCGCCATGCCTATCGGACCGGAGGCGTCGCAGCACAGGTACCCGCCAAGATCGGGATGCGCTTCGAGAACGGCCAAAGCCTGCCCGCGCGCAGTCTCAATGTCGTCGTTGTCAATGCCGCCATCAACAACGGTTATGCCTGGGTACTTCTTCAATACGGCCATCTGCGCTTCATACCGTTGCCTGTGGTTTGGCGCCGTGGGATATCCCTGCATCACAGCCACCTTGCCTTTGTACCCGATCAGCCCGGCAAGACGCTCGGAAGCGATGACGCCCTGCCTGGCAAAGTCGTTGCCGATGCTGGTGATGCCGGCCTCGGGCGATGGAGAGTCAAAAAGTACCACGGGGATGGCCAGGTCCCTGATGCGGCTAATGGCCGTCATGCGGCCCACCGCGTCAACCGGGTCTACAGCTACGCCGTCAGGGTGGCTTCGGGCGGCCTTCTCCAGGACCGCGTTTTGCTGGGCGGCATCGCAAAGCGATGGCGGCATATAGTCCGCCACGATATCTGCGCCAAGCTCGCGGCTCAGTAGCCCTGCCTGGGCCTGCGCACCTTTGTATACTTCGTCGAACCAGGGATGAGAGACTTTAGGGACAATGATGAAGCGGAGTGCGGTTGCCATTTTTTGAGACCTCCAAAGTCAAACTCTAAGCCAAACGTTTATTTTTACCCGGCTGATGTCTTCTAATTGAATTATAGGACAAGGCAGGCACGCACTCAATTCAGGTGGCCGATTATGGTTGCTCGTTCTCAAAACTACAAATTCCCTTATCAGCTCCAGGTCCCACAGGTATTAAAAACTGCAACCAGGTAGTGTCCTGTCTCGTAAATAGCTTTACTTTATTTGTCATTCCCGCAAGCGAAGCGCACCGGGAATCCTTCTTTTAAAAGGGAAAGATTCCGGACAAGACAGAATGACAGCCCAAACAAAGTTAGGGACACCACACTAGCGGAAAATTCCTTTTTTGCCTCACTCAAATAATACTCCGCCGCCTCCCCGCTTTGCCGGTTTCCTTTACCTGCCGATGGCGATCCTTTATCTATTCCCGACCATTTATCTCTTTAAAACTTCTGCCGCTTTAAAGGACCTTATTAAAAAGGCCGATATCCAGCATATCGAAGACGCGGTCAGATATCAAAAATCGTTCTGGAAATTCACCGGTGTTCTGGCCTTGATCTGGATCGTATTCGCAATACTGGGAATGCTGGCGGCAATAATTATTCCTTTTATGGCGGCTTTAAAAAGATAGCTAACAATACTGCTGCTGGACATCAATGATTTCCGCCAGTGGTCCTTATTAGATTTCAAGGATCAGTTCATATCTATTTTGCGCCTATGGCTTTCAGCAGCTTGCAGCCAAAAGGATTTTTGAGACAGCTTTTGGTGTAATGCACACGTTCCTTTCTGTTTCAACGTAAGGAACGGGCAATCTCATAAATTTATTTAAGGTGGAAAGAATGCTTAAAAGGTCCGTCTTGGTAGCCGTGCTGCCTGCACTGGCCGTCCCTGCCCCGGACGTTACTTGGAGCGTCCGTAAAATCGCCGGCCTCTCCGGCAACTGGGACACCCGCTGGTTCTCAAACGATTCGCATCACGAGCTGACGCTTTCCCAAAACGGGAAAACTTTTTCCGGGAATTATACAAGCGATGATGGGGAAATATGTCCGGTTTCAGGTGACGTAAATCCCTATAATCAACATTTTGCCCTGACCATAACCTGCTCTAAATGGAATATAAAAACAGAGGGGTTCAATACGCTGGATGGAAACATGATCGTGGGCAGATATCTGGCATATGGCAACCCTAAAGATATCGGCGGATTCATAATGACCAGGCAATCAAAACAGTAGAAGCTGAACCACTGACCCCTTCACAGGCTCCCTGATATGATTATCGTCAAGCAAGCTGCTGACATCCCGCTTTTCTTGGCCATCGAAAAGTTTTAATCGTACTGCCTTCCTTGAAATCAGCACAACACCGAAACCCCGTCACGCCTAAGAGTAGAGGGCGAATCGCGCATCAAAAGGTCATCCTGTATTCACTCGAACTACTGGATGCAAGCTTGAATTTCTGCTGTCCTCGGAAAGAGCGCAGGTTCGATCGCAACTAAAATGCACCTGATAACCCTCACCATGGCTATCTTTCCGAATGTGTAAAATGCCGGTTGAAACATAGAAAGACCGTTCAATTCAGAGGAAGTTATGTCGCTTGACATATTACGCTTAACGTAATAGCATATTAAAAAATGGTCCGGTCATTCCATGATGAAAAAACCGAGGCGCTGTTCAATGATTCTGCCGTGCCAAGGTTTCGTTCGATCGAACGGGTTGCGCGGCGCAAGCTTCTGTATCTCCACCGGGCAAAGAATCTGGAAGACCTCAGAGTACCGCCGGGCAACCGGCTCGAAGCCCTGAAGGGTGGTCGGAAAGGGCAATACAGCATAAGGATCAATGATCAGTGGAGGATATGTTTCCGGTGGCATCAGGGTGATGCCTATGATGTTGAAATAACAGATTACCATTAGAGGTGTGCGCCATGACTTCAAAACAGGAAAAACTTCTTGAGCCTATTCATCCCGGTGAGATTCTTCTTGAAGAATTCATGAAGCCGATGGGGATAAGTATCAACGGGCTAGCCCGCGAGATCGCGGTGCCGCCCGGCCGCGTTAGCGCCATTGTCAACGGGAAACGTGCAATAACCGCCGATACGGCGCTCCGGCTTGGCCGGTACTTCGGCACCTCTCCTGATGTCTGGATGGGCCTCCAGGCGGACTATGAACTCCGCATCGCGAAGCGCACGACCTGGCCTGAGGTCGAGAAACGGGTCCGCCCTCGCGCGGCATAGTTTACATAAAACAGTTACGGGAGTCCGCGCGTACTTCGGGTTATTTTGGGGTGGATTTACACCTGATAACCCGCAGTTTCGGAAGGCCGAAACTAACGCGACTTTCCACTTGTAATAAGTGTCTGGAATCCACTCACAGAAAAGTATTTACGGTAAATGACAGCGTTGCACATGAGCCGCGGTTTGCGCTGAAGCGTAGCGTAAGGGTAAGCCGTCGGAGTCGATGTGGGTGTTAGGCAAGCAAGTGATGCCGCGGCTTAGCTCACGAGTTCTTC
Source organism: Nitrospirota bacterium (assembly GCA_021813765.1). Taxonomy (GTDB): domain Bacteria; phylum Nitrospirota; class Thermodesulfovibrionia; order Thermodesulfovibrionales; family JdFR-88; genus JAKAEG01. The sequence goes on along the minus strand of JAKAJM010000008.1, from coordinate 22,052 downwards.
AGGAATCTCAAATAGAAGGCTGCAAAAACCAAAACAATGCCGATATTCACTATCAGCCGTTCCCAGAATCGATTCTTAAAGAACAGTAAATCCACGCTAACGACAACAGCTATCATTATCAAAATGTAAAGCACGAGTAGATATTCCTTGGCATACAATCACCTCAATCCAGCGACTAGTTTCGAAAGCAACCTGAATTAAGCGGCGTTAGCCGGAGAGTATGGATGGATCGCCTCGATCTTTTTGCCGAGCCGTCTTCCGGCTTCCTCTATATCATAAAGCGCCTGCAGGTTCATCCAGAACTCCGGACCAGTATTCAAAAAACGCCCGATTTTGATGGCGGTTTCAGCCGTTATGCCCCGCTCGCCCCTTATGACCTGGCCAAGATGCGTCTGAGACAGCCCCGTTTCTTTGGATATTCTGTAAGCCGATATCCCCATGGGAACAAGAAACTCCTCTTTCAGCACTTCACCGGGATGGGTATTTTTTAACCGTTTCATGTTGCGTCACCTCACTTTAATGATAATCCGTTATCTCCACATCATAAGAACTTCCATTTTGCCATTTGAAGCAAATGCGCCACTGATCATTTATACGAATGCTCCATTGCCCTTTCCTGTTTCCGCTCAGACGCTCAAGTCTGTTATTGGGCGGAATCCTCAATGTTTCCAATGCGACAGCGGCCGCTAGCATCCTTAGCTTCCGCCTGGCCAGGTTACGGAGATTTGCTGGCAGTTTGATTTTTTTCGAGAAATGACCGCGCCAGACAAGTTCCGTTTCAGCATCCTTGAATGATACTATCACGCAACAATAGTATCACCAAGCCAATATAGCTGTCAAATATATAGAGCCCAGAGAGATTTCCATGTGTGGAATACCTGCAAGCCTGGACAGTTTCGCGATTGCACGTGAAGATCCCCCAAATAAGTATTTAGCTCCATATCGCACTACAGAGGACCGACTCAAATGATCTAAGTCCATTGAAAACGACCTGTTTTTGCTATACTATTTTAATTTTTAAAGGGTGAGGCTTATTTGTAAAAATGAAACATATACATGTATCCTGCGCGATTATAGAAAATAGGGGGAAAGTTCTCTGCACTCAGCGGAGCAAATCCATGAGTTTACCCCTGAAATGGGAGTTTCCGGGCGGCAAAATTGATTCAGGCGAATCAGAGGAAGAGTGCCTGCGGCGCGAGATTGCCGAGGAATTGGGTATACTCGTTAAAGTGGGCCTCGCATTACCGCCGCATACTCACCAGTACGATACTTTTTTCGTCACACTCTATCCATTTATCTGCACTATTAAATCCGGAAAAATAACCCTGCGTGAACATGCCGCATTAATATGGCTTTCTCCGCAGGAGTTAAATACTCTGGATTGGGCTGATGCGGATATATCCGTTGTTGGTGAATATCTCCAGATAGCGAGAGAAACTCACACATGAACTACGATCCTCAGTACGGCATTTATGACGCGCTGCTTGATGATTATTTAAATGATGCCCTTTCCAGGCATCCAGAACTTCGTGTTGTTTTTGGAAAGATTGATCCTGAGGAACAGCCCGCCCGCTACGCTGCTTTTGTTGCTAAGGTTTTAGAACAAGTCCTCCGAGAGGTTTCCGACCCGAATAAGCGCCTTGCTCTTTGCAATCAAATACTCGGATATTTAGCGCACGATCCTGATAGAAAGCACTTCGAAAAGCATCGACTTGTGCCTTCACAGAAACCGGTACTCCTAGAAATTACTCCGCCTAACTATGGCACTTCCGGCATACCTCGACCTCAGACGCCTATTGCTGAAAGCTGCCTCTTTACCGGCTCACCACGCGAGCCTCAGCTTGTTCATGAGCTGCAGGAGGAAATGCGTTCAGCTGATGCTGTTGATATACTGGTTTCATTTATTAAATGGTCAGGTTTACGTTTATTGATGCCAGCATTCGAAGATTTACGCGCACGTAATGTCCCTGTTAGACTTATTACAACATCTTACATGGGTGCCTCAGATGCCCCAGCTGTGGAATGTCTGGCAAAAATGCCTAATGTGCAGATCAGGGTTTCATATGATATCGAGCGCACAAGGCTGCATGCCAAGGCTTACCATTTCAAGCGGAAGACGGGTTTTTCGACAGCATATATAGGTTCGGCAAACATGTCTAACGCTGCAATTACCAGCGGTCTAGAATGGAATCTAAAAGTAACGGCCGAGGACATGGGTCATATCCTCGAAAAATTCTCTATTGAGTTCGAAACGTACTGGAATAGTCGCGAGTTCATCCCCTTTGATCCTGAAAAGCCATTCAGTTTCCGCCAGGCTATAGAGCGAGCGCGCAATCCTCAACATGCGGGCTCAACTGTGTTTTTTGACCTTCAACCTCACCCATTTCAGGAGCGCATTCTTGAGGCGCTTGAGAGGGAAAGAGTTTTCCATGACCGCTGGCGCAATCTTGTGATTGCGGCCACTGGAACAGGAAAGACAGTAATTGCTGCGTTTGATTTCAAACGATTCTATGAAGAGAGGAAGAAGCATGCGCGACTGCTCTACGTGGCTCATCGTCAGATTATTCTTGAGCAGGCTCGGGTAACCTTTAGTAATATCCTGCGGGAGCAGGATTTCGGTGAATTATTGGTCGGCCCTTATCAGGCCAACCGCATGGAACATCTCTTCTGTTCTGTGAATATGCTTTCGGGAAGACGACTTTGGGAACAAGTGGGAAGCGATTTCTACGATTACATCGTGATTGATGAGGCCCACCACGGTACCGCAAACAGCTATCGGCCAATTTTCGATCATTTCTCTCCGGAAATTTTACTCGGTTTGACCGCAACGCCGGAGCGGATGGATGGCGATAACGTTGCGGCTGATTTCGGCAACAGATTCGCCGCTGAGATACGCCTGCCCGAGGCAATGGAGGAAAAACTCCTTTGTCCATTCAACTATTTTGGTATCGCCGATCCAGTTTCTCTCAATCAGGATAAATTCTGGCGCGCTGGCAAATATGATGCTGGAGAACTGGAGGAAGTTTATACCGGGGCTCATTTGCTGGCCAAACAAAGACTCGATACTATTTTTCAGGCCCTTCATCGTTTGGAACCTGATTTGGCAGCCATCAAAGGCATAGGTTTCTGCATAACAATCAAGCATGCCCTGTTCATGGCGGAGATGTTTAGCAGTCGAGGAATCCCCTCAGAAGCAATTGTTTCAGGCATCGATGATGATCGCTGCCAGGAATTGCTAGACGGGCTTAATACTGGTCGTTTAGCGTTCTTGTTTACTGTCGACAAACTCAGTGAGGGAATAGACATATCCGATATAAATACTGTTCTTTTCCTCCGACCTACTGAAAGCCTGACCGTATTTCTCCAGCAGTTGGGACGTGGTCTTCGTCACGCTCCCGGCAAAGATTGCCTTACAGTTCTTGACTTTGTTGGTCAGGCTCATCGGAAATATCGCATCGACACCAAGCTCAAGGCTCTTCTCCCCAGGCATCGTTATTCAATCGATAAAGAGGTTGAACTCGACTTTCCTCACCTTCCCGCCGGTTGTTCGATCCAACTCGATCGCCTATCAAGGCAGTATGTGCTTGAGAACATCAGGGAGAATTTTGCTAGATTGACAGTGCAGGTCCCTGATCGACTGCAAACCTTTACGAGTGAGACCGGTCAAGAGCTTACATTTGGAAATTTCATCCGCCACCACGACTATGAACCGGAAACGCTGCTCGTCAACGAAACCTGGACAGGTTGGAAGGCAAAGGCCCAATTATCACCCATACCTGTTGATCCCGACATATCGCGTCTCAAGAAAACGTTGGTGCGAGCAGCTTTCATCAATGGCGTTAAGGAGGCAAAATTATTGCGCCAGGTCCTTAAAAGAATTTCTAAGGGAGAGATTTCGGATGCCATGTCGCTTGCAAGAAATTCGATCCTGCCGCTATATTATCGCTTATGGGGAGACAAAGGGAGTAATCTTGGCATATCTTCGCTTGAAGAAGCTTTTCGGCGGCTATCGAGAAATCCTACAATTCTTGCTGATCTGGACGAAATCCTCACATGGTGTGAGGACGAGACTCCGCTCACTGGCATTATTCCAGAATTGCCCTTTGATTCTTCACTTGAGCTGCATGCTCAATATACCAGCATAGATATACTTGCTAGACTGGGTCAAGCTTCCCTAGAATCAGCGGGACAACGGGGAGTAGGAGTGCTTCATTTTGCGGACAAAAAGGCATATGCTCTTTTGATAACTTACCAGAAAACTGAGCGAGAGTTTTCCCCAAGCACGATGTATGCGGACTACCCAATCAGTCGAGAACTACTCCACTGGGAATCCCAGTCCAATACAACGCAACAATCGGAAACAGGACAAAATCTGATTCAACATAAAGAACGAGGATATTCAATTCTACTTTTTGCGCGTGATGTAAAAAAGCGCAAAGGAGTAACGGTGCCGTTCATTTATCTTGGACCGGCCAAACTCGTCAACTTCGAAAGTGAGCGGCCAATAAAAATTGTGTGGCGCTTACGTTACCCAATGCCGGTGGAGATGTTTGAGGATAATCGAAGAGGCGGATAAGCGCTGGTTGGCAAGAATTCGGGGACCAATACCCAATGATTTCCGTTTGAAACCTTCATTCTTGAATGACCCCGGTCCGGTGTGATGTACTGTGAGAACCTAAGCTTCAGAAGCAGATATTCGCGATTTTTTTGGATTCCGGGTCAATCCCGGAATGGCGAATTGGAGTAAGATTTCAAGGGGGAAGTGATTTCGAGGTGGTTTTTTTCTAGTACACAGTCCACTGCCTGGGCATGAATATCCGCTCGTAGGTGGCAAGCGCGAAGCGGTCAGTCATCCCGGCTATGAAGTCGCAGACCACGCGGTGCGCCTCTTCCCTCTTCAAAACCGGATGGTCGTGAAACGCCTCCTCCGGGTGCTCAAGGAAATAGGCATAGAGGTCCTCAAGTATCTTCTTGGCCTTCCTGAATTCGGCCTTCGTGCCCTCGTTCTCGTACACCCGGTCATACAGAAAACGCCTGAGCGCCGCGATGGAGCCCAGAAGCCCCTCGCTCATCCTTAGCCCTGGAAGCCCCTCGTCCCTTGCCGTCTCATGGATCACGTCCTTCACCATGGTGTCTATTCTCGCGGAGTAACTTTCGCCAAGCACGCGCGTGGCCTCGGAGGGGATGTCTGATTTTTTTATGACCTTTGCCCGGAGAGCGTCGTCCAGGTCGTGGTTCAGATAGGCGATGCTGTCTGAAACGCGCACCACCTGCCCCTCAAGCGTGCTTGCGGCCTCGGCCGGCGTGGCGGGGATTATGTTGCCTTTTCCCTTCGAGTGTTTGACGACGCCGTCTTTCACCTCGAACGTAAGGTTAAGCCCCTTGCCGTCCCTCTCAAGCGCCTCCACCACGCGAAGGCTCTGCGCGTAGTGCTCAAACCCTCCCGGGTGGATCTCCCTTAAAACCGCCTCTCCCGCATGGCCAAAGGGCGTGTGCCCCAGGTCGTGCGCAAGGGCTATGGCCTCCGTCAGGTCCTCGTTCAGCCTCAGGGCGCGCGCGATGGTGCGGGCTATCTGGCTTACCTCTAGCACGTGGGTAAGGCGGGTGCGGTAATGGTCCCCTTTTGGGGCGAGGAACACCTGGGTCTTGTATTTGAGCCTGCGGAAGGCCTTCGAGTGGATCACGCGGTCCCTGTCCCGCTGGAAGCAGGTCCGTATCTCGCCCTCCTTTTCAGGGCGGCTCCTGCCCCGGCTTTGGGCGCTCCTGGCCGCACGGGGATGGAGTGTCTGGTCTTCTATCGCTTCGGTCTGCTCCCTTATGCAGGGTTTTTTCAAGGTTTTTTACGCCTCGGACAGGCGCATGGAGATTGCCCTGGAGACGCCCGGCTCCTGCATGGTGATGCCGTAGATGTAGTCCGCCACCTCCATGGTTATCCTGTTGTGCGTGATGACGATGAACTGGCTGGCCTGGGAGAGCGTCTTCAGCATCTGGGCGAATTTGAGCGTGTTGGACTCGTCCAGCGCGGCGTCCGCCTCGTCAAGGATGCAAAGCGGGGTCGGTTTTATAAGGAAGCTTGCAAAAAGGAGGGAAAGCGCCGTAAGGGATTTTTCCCCTCCCGAAAGAAGGTTTATGTTCTGGAGCTTTTTGCCCGGCGGCTGGGCGATGATGTCTATGCCGGTCTCAAGTATGTTGTTCTCATCGGTCAGCACCAGCTCCGCGCGGCCCCCTCCGAAAAAGTCTATGAATATCTCGGAGAACTTCACCTTGAGCGCGTCGAACGCCTCCCGCAGCATCCGCCTGGTGGAGGTGTTCAGTTTCTTGATCGCCTCCTCCAGCTCCGCGATGGACTTTTCCAGGTCTTCCTTCTGGGTGTTCAGGAACTCGAACCTCTTTGTTAGCTCCTCGTACTCCTCTATGGTGGCAAGGCTCACCGGCCCAAGTTCGGCCAGCTTCTTTTTAAGCTCCTCCAGGCGGGCCTCGTCCCCTTCCTCCACCGGGCCTGCCTCATGCGTCTCCACTTCCACCTGGTAGGCGTTCCGGATGTTTTCCTTCAGGTTTTCAAGCCTCATCCCCGTCTGTGAGGCTTTTACCTCCGCCTCCGCGATCTGCCTGCCAAGGCCGTCTATCTCCTGCCGCATGGATTTGAGGGGCTGCTCATACCCGTTTATTTCCTCCGCCAGCTCCTCAAGCCCGCGCCTTTCTTCCTGTACAAGGGTCTCCTGCTCCTGCGCCTTCCGGACGGACTCCCTCAGGGCAGCCAGAAGCTCTTCCGTGAGGGCCGCCTTTTGCTCAAGGACCCCGGAGGTAGCATGCTTTTCCGCCCCCGCCCTCTCAAGGCCCCGTGCGGCCTCAAGCCCCTGGGCCTCCAGGGAGGATATCTCTTTTTTAAGGTTTTCAAAGGCCTGCCTCAGGTTGTTAAGCTCAAGTTTCTGCTCCACAAGCCCGGACCTCTCCTCCTCGTAAGACTGCCTCGATGCGCTAAGCCTTTCCTGGAGGGCGCCGATCTCCTGCTCCTTCATGGCCTTTTTCTGCTCAAGCGAGGTCTTCTCCCCGGCCAGCTCCTCAAGCTCCCCTTCCATTCGCGCAAGCTCGCCCTTGAGGGTTTCTCTTTCGATCACGAGATATGAGGACTTCTTCTCAAGACGCTCCAGCTCCTGCCTGCCGTTTTCAAGAGAGTGGTTAAGAAGGGATATCTCCTTTTCAAGCTCGTGCAGGCGTGCCTGCGCCACGGCCAGTAGGCTCTCCTTTTCTTCTATCAGGGCCGCGGTCCCGGACGCCTCGCTCTCCATGGCGGAGACATTCGCCTTTAGCCCGTCCGCCTCGTTTTTAAGCCCCCTTAACTCCCTCTTCCTGGCCAGAAGGCCGCGCGTCTTTCCTCCGGCAAGCGTGCCCCTGGGCTCAAGAGCCTCGCCGGAAAGGCTTATGTACATGAAGCCGCCCGTGGCTTCTGGGGCGTCCTCAAGCTCTTTTACAATCAGGACGCCGTCCAGCAGTATCTTTGCAAGCGTCTCATATCCGGGCATCGCCTTTACGAAATCTGTCGCCCGGCCCAGGATGCCCGCAGGCAAAGGACGGTCGCCGCTGTTTCCGCTGATCGAAACCGGTATGAAGGATGTCCTTTCTATATCCTTGTCCCTTAATGTCCTGAGCGCGGCAATGGCGCTTTTCCTGTCCGGCACTATGAACCCCCCCGAAAGGAGCTCCTTCAGCGCAGCCTCGATCGCCTTTTCATATTCGGGCGCGGCCTCTATGACGTCAGACAGGCTTTTCTCTATGTTCACCGCGTCCGATGCCGAGTTTAAAAACTCCCTGGATGCCGGGTCCAGAAGTATCTCCTTTAGCGAATCTATCCTGGCAAGCACCCTGGCAAGGTCCTCTCTTTTTGCCGATATCTGCCCCCGGAGTTCCTGCAGGCGCTGCCTGAGGGCGGAGAGCTCTTCGGTGAGCGCCTCCTTTTCCTCCCTGGCAAGCATGGTGGCCTGTCCGCTTTCAACCGTTTTGGCCTCGAGCCCGGACAGGTTGTTTTCGTTCTGGGCAAGCGTCTCTTTCAGGGCCTCCGCCTCGGCAGCTATGGCAAGCTCCCGCTTCCTGTGCCCGGATATTGCAAGCTCTGCCTTTCCGATCTCTCCTGAGTGCTGGCTTAAGGCCTCGGACGCCCGGAAGAGCTCCCGCCTTTCCTGCTCAAGGTCCGCCTCAAGCTGCTCGATGGCCTCCCTGGAGATGTCCAGCCCGCTGCTGCTCTGTCTTAAGACGTCCTCGAAGGAGGAGATGGTGGTGGAAAGCGTATTTGATTCCGCCTGGAGGGCGGCGATCTTCTGCTGGCAGTCCTGTATCTTCTGGTTCAGCTCGACTTCGGTCTTCCCAAGCCGGTCAATGTTCTGCCTTATCGCCTCTTTTTCCGTGTCGAGGACGGCGGCCTCCCGCTCCTTCTGGGCTATCTCCCTCTGAAGCCCCTGAAGGGTCTCGTTAAGGCCGGAGACGGACTTTTCCTTGTCCGCAAGGGCTATGCGCCTTTGCGCGTGGGTGTCCTCAAGCTCGGAGAGCCTTGCCCTGAGCGCCGCGTCTTTTTCCCTCAGGGCGGCAAGCCCGGCGGTAAGCTCCTCCAGGGCGGACGAAAGCGCAAGGTAGTCCCTTCTTGCCTGTCTAAGCTCTATGACCTTAAGCTCTTCGGCCAGGCGCTTGTAGCGTTCGGCCTTTTTTGCCTGCCTGTCCAGGGAGGTTATCTGCCTTTTGACCTCCCCGATGATGTCCGATATCCTCTGAAGGTTCTGGCGCGAGGTCTCCAGCTTGGCTTCCGCCTCTCCGCGCCTTATCTTGTATTTGACCACCCCCGCGACCTCTTCTATGAGGAAGCGCCTGTCCTCCGGCTTGGAGTTGATGATCCTCGAAATATTGCCTTGCTCGAATATGGCATAGCTTTTAAGCTCAAGGCCGGTGTCCAGGAAGATGTCTTTTACGTCCTTAAGGCGGCAGGAGGACCTGTTTATCAGGTAATCGCTTTCGCCGGAGCGGTACAGCCTTCTGGTCACGGTGGTGGGGCTGCCGCCGTTGATGCCGTTTACCTGGAGGCTGACCTCCGCCATGCCTTTTGGCTTTTTGCTCTGCGAGCCGTCGAAGACCACTTCTATCATCTTGTCGCCCCTAAGGCTCTTGGCGCTCTGCTCCCCCAGTACCCATTTGAAGGAGTCCACGACGTTGCTTTTGCCGCAGCCGTTTGGCCCTACAATGCAGGTGATGCCGGGATGGAGTTCGATGACGGTTTTATCTGCGAACGACTTGAACCCTGTAAGCTCTATCTTCTCAATGCGCATCGGTTTTTTGTTCTATATCCCCCGGAAAGGTTGCAGTAGTATACCTATTTGCCGAACGCAAAAACAAGCGCGCCGGTGAGGTGGATATTGACAAAATTGAATGCAATTTTAAAGCGCAAGGGGTTTTGACGGCATCGCTTTATGCGGGCATGCGCGGATTCGTGCGGGCTTCGTTTCGCTGCATCTTTTCCCGTAAACCTTTTTTGCTAATATAGTTTACGGACATGAAAAAGCGGGTAGTGGTCACGGGCATAGGGTCGGTCACGCCCCTTGGGGCGGATTTCGGCCGCTCCTGGGAGGCGGTGAAGCAGGGACGCCCGGGCATAAGGGCCTGCACCAGGGACCTGGGCGGGCGGGCCCCCTTGGCTGCGGGCCAGGCGGACAGCTCCTACGACCCATGCCTGCATCTCTCCCCAAAGGAGGCGCGCAGGACGGACCCTTTCGTCTGGTACGCCGTCTCTGCGGCAACGATGGCCGTGAAAGACGCCTTCCGTGCGGATGAAAAATGGCATGGGGGCTCCTGTGCCGTCATCATCGGAACAAGCAGGGGCGGGGTCACCAGGCTTGAGGAGGCCGCCCTCAAGGGCAGGTATTCGGCCTTTCTCATGCCGGGCAGCCAGTCCGGCGCGGCGTCCGCGTACGTGGCAAGAAAACTTGGCATAACCGGGCGCGCCCTGGGGATATCGAGCGCCTGTGCTTCCGGGATGCAGGCAGTTGGAGAGGGATTTACTTACATTAAAAACGGGCTGGAGACGATGTGCCTTTGCGGAGGGGCCGAGGCCCCGCTTACAAGGTTTTGCGCCCAGGGCTATGGCAGATCGGGCGCGCTTTCAAAGGCGGAGCCGCCCTGGGCCAGCCGCCCTTTTGACAGGCGGCGCGACGGCTTCGTCCTGGCCGAGGGGGCCTCGGTTCTGGTGCTTGAGGAGCTTGAGCATGCGATTGCCCGCGGGGCCCGGATATACGGGGAGATATGCGGCTACGGCTGCGGGATGGACGCGTTCCACGACACAAGGCCGGACCCTAAAGGCCAGGCCCGCACGATTGGGATGGCCATGCGGGAGGCCGGGTTTAAAGCGGAGGATGTTGACCTGCTTTTTGCCCATGCCACCGGCACAAGGCTTGGCGACAGCGCCGAGGAAGAGGCCATAAGGGCGGCCTTCGGGGCGCGGGCGGAGGACGTGCCAGTCTTTGCAGCAAAGGCCCTCACCGGGCACATGTTTGCGGCCTCCGGGCCCTTCGAGGCGTCCCTTGCCCTGCTGTGCATAAATGAGAATATCCTGCCCGGAAACCCTAACATAAAAGAAAGGGACTCCTCGCTTAACCTTCCGGTGAGCACGGAAAGCGCGGCGGTCGGCTCCGCCATGGCCAATTCTTTTGGCATAGGCGGGTTTAACGCGTCCCTTGCCGTCAGGCGCTTTTTCTGAATTTTTCATTTCCGCCCTTTTTTCTTTATACTTGAGAAGGATTTTTACTTTTCCTGACGCAAAAAGGAGGCTGGGATTTTTTCATTCAACAGGGCTACGGTCCTCATGTACCATAACATCGGCATCCCCCCGAAGGAAGCGAAGCTGAGGGGGCTCTATGTTACCCCTCGCATGTTCCGCTTCCAGATGTGGTACCTGAAACAGGCGGGCTTCCAGGTGGTCTCTTTAAAAGAAATTGTGGATTTCGCAAAAGGCGGAAACGCCCGCGGCAAAAACCTGATCAGCCTTACCTTTGATGACGGATACCTGGATTTTTGTGACAACGCCTTCCCGGTGCTAAAAAAATACGGCTACCCGGCAACGGTGTTTGTGGTGTCCGGGCTTGCCGGAAGGCATAACCTCTGGGACGCGGATGGCCTGGGCGTAAAAAAAGCCCTCATGGATTGGGAGAAGATAAGATTTCTGGATGAAAACGGGATAACCATAGGGGCCCATACGCAGACCCATCCGAAACTTGGCTCTATTGCCACGGATGACGCCGGAAGGGAAATTTTCGGCTCCAAGGCGCAGATAGAGAAGCAGACAGGCGGCCGGGTGGATTTTTTCTGCTATCCCTACGGGGATTTTAACGGTGCGGCTGTGCAAGCGGTGAAAGAGGCCGGTTTTCTTGGCGCCGTCTCGGTAGGCCGGGGGTTTGTTTTCAGGGGGGACGACCCTTTTACGTTAAAAAGGATACCCGTCCGGCTTAACACCTGGCCGCTTTCTTTCATCTGCAAACTCCATTCGGACTACGAGATAAAAAAGGGCCGGCCCCGCCAGGCATGAAAAATCACCTGAACATTCTTATAACAAGTTCCACGAAGGCATTCGGTGGGATGGAAAACCAGACGGTGAACCTGCTGCGCGCGCTTTCAGGCAGGGGGCATTCAGTGGTGCTTGGAGCGCCCGCGGGAAGCCCTGTTTATGAGAAGGCTCGGCAGTCCGGGGTGCAGGTGGAGGACATCTCCTTTGCCAATGCTGGCGACCTTCTTGCGGTGCTCAAAATGGCAAAGGCGGTCCGGAGGCATAAAACGGAGTTCGTCGTTGCCACGATGGGCAAGGAGTACTGGCCCGTTGCCCTGGGCGCTAAAAAACTCCTTGGGACAAAGGTGATATTCATGAGGCACATGGCCGACAGGCTGAAGGGGCATACCGCGTGGCTTGTCCGGCACGCCGTGGACAAGGTGGTGGCCGTAAGCGGTTTCGTAAGACAGGGCCTGATGGAGGCGGGCGTCCCTCCGGAAAAGATATCCGTGGTCTATAACGGGATAGACGTTGACAGGTTTTCTCTTTCCGGCCAGGAGAGGCAGGGGGCAAGGGCGGAATTCAATTTTTCCCCGAGGGATATCGTCGTAGGCTCAGCCGGGGCGCTCAATGAGGGCAAGGGGCTTTTTGTTTTGCTGAAGGCTGCGGGACTGCTTAAAAAAAACAAAAACCGGCCCGGGATGAATTTTTTAAAACTCCTCATGGTGGGCGAGGGGCCAGGGCGCGCGGAGCTTGAGGCGGAGGCCGCACGGCTTGGAGTAACCGCGGTATTCCCGGGCAGGAGGCTGGACATGGAAAGGATGTACCGCGCAATGGACATATTCGCCTTTCCCTCTGTCTGCCGGGAGACCTTCGGCATGGTGGTGATAGAGGCCATGGCCTCCGGCCTTCCGGTTGTCGCAAGCACCGTTGGCGGAGTGCCCGAGATCGTAAAGGACGGCGAAAACGGGCTCCTGGTGCCCCCCGGAAACCACGAAGCGCTGGCTTTGGCGGTTGCACGGCTTGCTGAGGATGCGGAGCTTTCCGGAAGACTTGTTAAAAACGGCAGAAGAACCGTAGCGGGCCTGTTTTCCTCCGAGGCGATGGCCGGGAGTTTTGAATCTGTGCTTCTGGGTCTTTAGGATTTGTCTTAAATTCGCTTCTGGCTGCAAGAGGCCGAAATGAGCAGCGAGCGCACCTTGATAAATCTGAAATTCCAAACATTCGATGCCTGCAGGGCATAAAATCGCGGGCATACGGTGTCATCAAAAGAAAAACCGTCCTCAACGAAGCTCTGCGCCTCAAGGCGGTTTCTCATTTCTTCCTTGTCTGCCCTCATTCCATCGCTCTTTCGCTTCAAAATCAATTTTGAGACAGGTCCTGGTGTATCGCGTCGTAAATCTCTTTACATTAGAAAGCTCCAAGGAATAAATCCGTTTTTTCGTCATTTCCGGGGGCTTAATCGGGAATCCAGTGACTTTGATTTTTTTTTGCCGGCCATAGGACAACGCCGCTGGATTCCCGATTACTACGTGCGGGAATGACGGTCAAAATACTCGAACAGATGTAAAGAAGCGTTAGACTCGGTACACTAGCCTTTTAGATATCTTTTTCGTATATCCTGTATCTCTTGTAAACGCTTCCGCCTATCATCTCCGAGATATAGATTATTGGCAGGTTGTCCTCAAGTATCCAGGAGAACTCGATCTGTTTGTACTTGTCATTGAAGCTCTTGATGCCTTCGAACCCCTTTTTTATCATAAGGGCCTCGACGCCCCGCCCCCTCCATTTTTCCTTCACGCCAAGGAGCATGAGCCTTATCGTGTCTATCTTTCTGGAGCGGTAGATGGCCTTTAGGATCCCAACGGGGGTGAGCCTGCCGCCAAGCGCCCTCAGCACCTGGTTCATATCCGGGACAATGCCCAGAAAGCCCACCGGCTGGCCGTCCGCGGCCTCCGCTATGATGGTAAGCTCCGGCACAAGGACGCTTTTAAGCTGCGCGGCCATTATGTCCACTTCCTCGGGCGTGATGGGGACGAACCCCCAGTTGTCTTTCCAGGAGGAGTTATAGACGTCCCTGAAGATGGAGAGCTCGCGGTGAAGGTTTTTCATGTCGGCAAGGCGGACGGTTACCCCTTTTTTTTCCGCCAGGGAGGCCACCCGCTTCACCTTTTCCGGCAGGGGCAGCGCCATGTCCCGGATAAAGGCCAGCAGGTCCTTGGATTTTTTCATGCCGCTTGCTTCCATGAGGTTGTTGTACCAGGAGGGGTTATAGGGGGTCATTATCATCGGCGGCTTATCGAACCCGTCTACCTGGAAGGCGCACTCCTCATTGGTGGAAAAGCTCATCGGGCCGCGCATGGTCTTAAGCCCGGCGTCCTTAAGCTCGGAGGCCACGCGGTCAAGGAGCGCCTGGGCCACGGAAGCGTCGTTTATGGACTCGTAAAAACCAAAAAAACCGGCCCCGTCCTTGTGGTATTCAAGGTGCCTCCTGTTTACCACAGATGCCACCCTGCCCGCTATCTTCCCGTCCTTTTCAAGCAGGAAGAGCTTTACCTCCGCGTCTTTGTAAAACGGGTTTTTGGAGGGGTCAAAGAGCTTTTTCTGCTCGAAGACGGGCATGGGGGAATAAAACGGGTCGTTTTTGTAAAGCGACATCGGCAATTTAATAAAATCAAGGAGTTCGCATTTGGTCTCTACCTGGGTTATCTTAGCCATGAGGAATTATAACCTAACGGTTAAAAAATAAAAAAATCCAAAAAAAGCGATGCTAGAATAAAAACTGGAAAAACACCGGGCAGGGAAAAGGGAAAAAGAAAAAGAAATGGAAAAGGAAAACGGGAAGGCGCTTAGCCGGAAGATAGAAGGGCGGATATCGAGCGAGGGGCCCATTACCTTCAGGGAGTTTATGAATATGGCCCTTTACGAGCCCGGCCTGGGCTATTACATGCGGCCGGGCACGGAGATAGGCAAGGCCGGGGATTTTTACACCAGCCCTCACCTGCACCCAGTCTTTGGGCAGATGGTCGCAAAACAGGTGGAAGAGATGTGGGCCCTGCTTGGCAAGGGGCCTTTTACAGTGATAGAGCAGGGGCCGGGAAAGGGATACCTGGCAAAAGACGTACTCGATTATCTTGAGGCCGGAAACGGGGAGCTCTACGGCCTGCTTTCCTACCACATGATTGAGCTGAACCCCGCACTGGAGGAGTTCCAGCGCGGGCTTTTGGGGGAGCGGCACCAAAAGAAGGTTTCCTGGGGCAAAGCGCTTCAGGGAAAAATGGCGGAAAAAGGGGTTTTGCTTGCCAACGAGCTTCTTGATGCCTTCCCCGTGCATCTTGTGCGGGTGCGCGGGGGGGCGCTCATGGAGATAAGAGTGGGTTATGCGCCCGAAAAAGGTTTTTACGAGGTCCTTGCCCCGCCCTCGGTCCCGGAGATAGAAAAATACATAAGCGAATTTGCCCCCGGGGAAAAAATCCTGCCGGAGGGTTACCGGACCGAGGTGAACCTGGATGTCCGCGGATGGCTCCGTGAGGTAAAGGCGGCCTTCAGTGGAGCTCTTTTTCTTCTGGTGATAGATTACGGGTATCCCGCCTGGGACTATTACGGGCCGGAGCGGGACAGGGGGACGCTTATGTGCTACAGGGGGCACAGGGCAAGCGAAAACCCTTACAGGGACCCTGGCGGCGCGGACATAACGGCGCATGTGAACTTTTCCGCCCTGGCAAGGTGGGGGCTGGATTCGGGCTTCAGGTGCGCGGGTTTCTGCCCTCAGGGAACCTATCTGGTTTCACTGGGGCTTGAAGATGTGCTCGGGGCAATGGGCCAGGCGGACATCCTTAAGATAAAAGGGCTGCTCCTTCCGGGTACGATGGGGCAGACCCACAAGGTGATGGCCCTGTACAATGGGCCGGGAGAGCTTCCGGCTCTTAGGGGCTTTTCGATGAGGAACCAGTGCAGGGTGCTTTAGTTGATGCCCCTGAGAAAAAATAAAAAAATTCTTTTTAAAAGACCGGCAAAGACCATTGCCCAGGCCGCAAGGGCAACATATGCGGCCCACTCCGCGATGGGCAGGAGAAACCCAAGCCCCGCCGCTTTCCCCAGCTCATATGTGCAGGCAGGGTACATCCCCAGGGGGAAGACCACGCTCCACAGCCGTAAATCATAAGAGATCCGCGCCTCACGCAGATATTTCCAGATGAAAAGCGCGGCAAGAAGCGGTATCCACCAGGAAGCAGCCGCCCAGAACAAGAACGTAAACCCTTTAAGAAAAGGGACAACGCCGGACAGAAAAAAGTCCCGTCTGCCTGCGTCCCGCAAAAGAAGCGCGCCTGAAAGCACAGTTATTGCGGCCGCGCCCATGTTTATCCAGTATGCCGGAGAAAGTTTTTCAGGCGGAAGCGCGAAAAAGAACATGCGGTAAAAGATAAGCCCTATTAGGATGATGTAAAGGACCGACCCAAGCAGGCACATGGAAAGCGAGATAAAAAGTAAGACTTTGGCCTGCTCCGCCGTGAAATAAGACCCTTGCGAAAGCAGCGTGCCAAGTATGGCCACGGACTGCGTGCCGACTACGAATATCAGCCAGGAGCCGTCAAAACCAAAAATAAAAGCCCCGCCTTCAAGCGGGGCCTCTCCGGGGCTTGCGGCAACCAGGGCAAAGAAAAATGCATAAATAAGGACCGCCCAGAGAAGAAAACCCGCTATCCAAAGCGGCAGGGCGGCTGCGGGGTCAGCCTGGATGACGGCGTACTGGCTGCCCAGGATGCAGGTGCCCGCAACAGCCGTGAACATCGAGGCGCCGTGCCTGCGGCCTGCCGCTTCCATCAGGCTGGCCGGGAAAAGGAGCGACCTGACAAGAAAGAGAATGAAGACCGCCGCCCAGCCTGCCTTGTTCAAAAAAAACAGGGCGGAGGCGGCCCCCTCCATTCCAAGAAGATGGCACACGATCGAGATTATTCCGGTTGCCATTACGAAGGCAAAGTATCCGGGGTCGAAATTTTTTATGAGCTCTTTCATTTTGCGCCTGAAGCGAAGATGAGCTTTTTCTTTTTCCGGCGAGTTTTTATTTTTTGTTTAAAACGGCGCGCTTCCCGTCAGCCCCCATATTACCACTAGATGGGCGCGGCATGAACGGGGGCCTGGCATCCGGCGCACAAGGGAGGCGCAATGCGGCTGGCCGCAGGATGATTTATTTAGAAGCTTTTAAGGCTTTCCAGGCTTTTGAAGACGTCCTCTTTGCTGTGTGCCTCCAGGGTGAAGACGATATCTTTCCTGTCTTTTAGCGCCCTGAAGAGCCGGTCGAAAGGGAATGTGCCCTCGCCTATCGGGCGGTGGGCGTCCCTGGAGCCGTCGTTGTCGTGAAGGTGCAGCTCTATGATGTATTTTTGAAGGGGCCCGAGCCAGTCCTCAAGCGTCAGGGATTTTGAGAAAAGGTTGAAATGCCCGGTGTCGAAGCAAAGGCCAAAGTCTTTTCCGCTGTCCGCAAATCTTTCAAAAAGCGCGGCCAGGTTCTCCGGGCTGTCCTCGAATATGTTTTCGACCGCTATCCGCATGCCCTCTTTGCGGGCCTTTTCTATCAGCGGCTCCCAGGTGAGGGCAGACTTTTCCAGCCAGATGTCCGTCCGAAGCGAATATTTCCACTTCTCGTATCCGGAATGAAAGACGATGGTCTTTGCCCCGAGGGCGGCTGCCATCTCGATCGCATTTTCGAAACGCGCCGTGGTCACAGCTCTCACTTTTTCGTCTACGGCGCCTGGCGAAAGGTCCATGAAAGGCGCGTGGACGCTGAGCTCCGGCCCGTAGTCAAGGAGTTTTAAAATGTCCTCCGGGAAGGAGAAAAAGCGATCTTTCCGGCCGGAGGCGGTCTCAATGGCGTCCATGTCCGAGGCGGTGACGTAGAGCTCCAGGGCGAAGCGGTTTTCACGGCACAGGGGCGCGAACTCCAAAAACCTTCCAAAAGGCACATGGATGTGCGGGTTTTTTATTGGCAATTTTTTTGAGGTATCTGCCGGCTATTTCAGGGAGTATTTTATTTTAACTTGACGGACTGCCGGGGGCCGAAGCGGCCTTGCTCTCCTTGGCTTCGGAGGCTTTTTCACTTTTTTCACCCGCAGCGTCCTTGGCGTGCTTCTTTTTGGCCCCCTTGCCTGATGAGCTGTCGGAGCTTCCCTTTCTGGCGTAGTCCGTAACGTACCAGCCGGAGCCCTTCAGGACGAAGGAGGTGTTTGATACAAGTTTTTTCAGTTTGCCCTTGCAATCAGGGCATTCGGTAAGGAGCGGGTCACTGAATTTCTGGACCACCTCCAGCCTCTTTTTGCATTTTTCACACTCATACTCGTAAATGGGCATTTTGCGTCTGATCCTCCGAGAATTTCAAGAAAGATAAAAAATATGCACTATTTATAATATAAAAGATGCGGCAGTCCCCGTCAAATAAAGGTTTTTTGACCTTACTTTAAAGGTTCAGTTCCGGCGGGCAGGACCTTGCCGGCAATGGCAGCCCTCGATTCCAGGTGCGCGCAGGCATGCTTTCTGCCGTAGGCAAAATAGATGACGAGTCCCGCGGCAAGCCAGACCACCAGCCTTAACCAGGTGGCAAGCGGAAGTCCGGCCATAAGGTAAAAGCAGGAGATTATTCCAAGGATGGGGGTGGCCGCGCCGCCAGGGGCCTTGAAGACCCTCTTTGCCTCCGGGTGCGTGCGCCTAAGCACCAGCACTCCCGCGCAGACTATGGCGAAGGCAAGCAGGGTGCCGATGCTGACCATCTCGCCCACTATGCCAAGCGGCAGGAGGGCGGCGGCGGCCGCAGTGACCACTCCGGTGATTATCGTGTTTATATAGGGTGTCCGGTATTTCGGGTGCACCCTCGAAGCCCAGGGGGGAAGGAGCCTGTCTTTTGCCATCGTGAAAAATATCCGGGACTGGCCAAGCAGGAGCACCAGGACGGTCGAGGTCAGCCCGGCTATCGCCCCCACCTTTAAAAGCGGGGAGAACCAGTACAGCTTCATCGAGTCAAGCGCCACCGCGAAGGGCGCAGGGACGTTAAGCTCGGAGTACTTCACCACCCCGGTAAGCACCAGCGAGACCACCACGTAGAGCACCGTGCAGATAAAAAGGCTTCCCAGTATGCCTATGGGCATGTCCCTTTTGGGGTTTTTGGCCTCCTGGGCAAGAGTGGATACGGCATCAAACCCGATGTAGGCAAAAAATATCACGCCCGCTCCCCGCAGGACGCCGCTGACGCCGAAAATCCCGAACTGTCCGCTGTTTTTGGGTATGAAAGGATGCCAGAGCTCCGGCTTTATGAAATGGACCCCAAGCCCTATGAAGGCAAGGATGACGGCAAGCTTTATAAAGACGACCATTGCGTTCAGGGCGGCTGACTCCCTGATGCCAAGCACCAGGATGACCGTTACGAAGGCTACAAGCACGACGGCTGGCAGGTTGAAAAGCGCGCCTGTTAAAAACCACTTGTGCAGCACAGGGTCAAAGCCTATGGGCGGACCGGACAGAGCTGCCGGAAAGTTTATGCCAAGGCCCTTTACGAAGCTTATGAAATAGCCGGACCAGCCTATGGAGACAGTGGTTGCCCCAAGTGTGTATTCCAGTATGAGGTCCCAGCCGATTATCCAGGCCAAAAACTGCCCCAGGGTGGCATAGGCGTAAGTGTAGGCGCTGCCCGCTATCGGGATCATGGAGGAGAACTCGGCATAGCAGAGGCCTGAGAACCCGCAAGCGATGGCGGCAAGAATGAAGGAAAAGACGATGCCGGGGCCCGCGTTCTGGGCGGCTGCCTGTCCGGTGAGGACGAATATGCCTGCCCCGATTATCACGCCTATCCCGAGGAGGACCAGGTTTACAGGCCCGATGGACCTCCTGAGACCGTGCTTTTCGTCGAAGGCCTCTTCCTGTATTGATTCCAGGGTCTTTTTAAGAAGGAGTCTTTTCATCAGGAAAGGCGGGTTTTTTGCTTTTCCACCCTCAAAGCTCTATGAGCTTTGCTATCTTTTTCCGCTCGGAGAGCATGTCGGCCATAACCTCTCTCATCAGGTTGCAGGCCTCTATCACCTTGAGGTTTGAGATGCTGTAGTAGATGTTCACCCCGTCGCGCCTTGTCTTGAGGATGCCTTTGTGGCGCATCATGGCCAGGTGCTGGGAGACGTTGGCCTTGGGGACGCCAAGAATATCGACCAGCTCCGTTACGCTTTTTTCGCCGCTTTTGAGGGCGTTCATTATCTCAAGCCGCTTCGGGCTCGCGATGGTCTTGCAGATTTCCGCCTGGAGCTCAAATATGGTCTTGTCTTTTGACACTGCTAATAATTTAATGTTTGTTTTTAACGGTTGTCAAGAGACTCGAAAGCGTCCTTGATGTGTTCGAGCCCGCCGGGGCCGATTGTTACCACGTCAAAGCGCGCCGGTAGAAACTCCGTTTTGCTTGCGGACATGTATACCTGGGCGGCCCTTGCTATCTTTTCCTGCTTTTTGAGGTCCACAGCCTCGGCCGGTCCCCCGAAACGGCCGGAGCTCCTGGCCTTGACCTCTATGAACACCAGCCAAGCCCCGTCCCTGGCGATGATGTCTATTTCCGCCTGCCGTGTCCGGTAGTTGCGGCAGACTATTTTGTAGCCCTGCTTTTCCAGATACTTTACCGCCTGCAGCTCGGCGTTCCTGCCCAGGCTGGACCTGTCAGGCAAGCGGCCCGGCGGAAGACCCGGCAGACGGTCCGGCAAGGCCCTCCAGCCTCCTTAAAAGAGAAGGTATGGACTCGATGTCCTTTATGTCCTTCTGGCACATCGCCCTGATGACCTCGCGAAAGCCGCTGAACTGCTCGAAATGCCCTTCCAGGCTTTCCTCCAGGGATTTTGTAAGCTGCTCCCCCTTCTGGTCCCAGTCCAGAAGCAAAACGGCCTTTCCGTAATTTTCAATGACCTCCTCGGAAAACTCGTAGAGGTTTTGCCCCCTGTGCAGGGTTATTATCTCGCCTTCAAGGCCAAGGGACCTGAGCGCCTGGGCATCCTTTTTCCCCTCCACTATCACGGGTACGTCCCTGTTTACCTCGATGAGCTCCGAAATCACGTCCCTGAGCCTTTCGGCCCTCTGCGCGTCCCCGGGTGAGGGCGGGATGCGCATCTCAGGGTCCCGGGCCCTCCTTGCGTCTTTTTCTTTTTGCCTGTGCAATTTTTTATCTTGTTTTTAAATGAAAAACTGCTCCATAAAGAGCATTTTTTTTGACCGGTCTTCGTTGCCGGAAGCATCGTCCGGCATAACTCATTTAGTATAACGGATAGGGATTTTATTTTGCGGATCAAATCGGGCGGCTTAAGGAGCCCGAATGACCGCCAAAAAGATTTGAGTAATGCAATGCTTGCGTAAACCGGATAAGCACTTTTTTGGTGCGGAAGGCCTCCCGGAGAGGGAAATGCCCGGGAGGCGCGAGCGAAAAGGGAAAAAGCTTTTTATCTTTGGGAAGGGTTTTTGTTTTTTATTATTTTTACTCGACGGCCACGAAGGTCTCTGTCCTGGTAAGCCCTCTTACCTTCCTGACCCGTTTTAATATCTTGTTGAATATGTCGTTTGTGTCCTTGGCCTCCAGGGCCGCTATGATGTCATATTGCCCGGTGATGACGTCCGCCTCCTTGACCCCCCCGATGCCCCTCAGGGTGTCGCGGATGGTGCGCTCCTTTCCGGGGATGACGTTCGCAAGAAGATAGACTCTGCTCATGGTGTTCAAGCGCCTCCTTTGGAGTGGGCAAGCGCATGGCCGTTTCCGTGGGCCTTCCCGGCTTCGCTCCGCCCTGGTTCGGTTTTTCCGGTCTTCTTTGCTCTTTGGGCTTTTTCTTTTTGCCCGGCCTGGCGCGGTTTTTTCTCAAGGCTTTTGCGGAGCGCCTCCATAAGGCTTACGACTTTGGGCCCGGCGGGTGCGGCAGGCGCCAGTTTAATCTCCCTGCCCTCTATCTTTGCGTTTATCACATTCATCAGGGCCTCCCGGTAGGTGTCCTTGTAGCGGGAGGGGTCGAATTTCGCGGCAAACCTGTTGATAAGCTCTTTTGCAAGCGAAAGCTCGTCCTTGTTGGGTTTTACCTCAGGGATATTGAGCTCCCGGGGGTCGGAGACCTCCTCCTGGTAAAGAAGCGTATGCAGGAGCAGGACGTCGCCATGGACGCCCAGGGCGGCAAGGTGCTCCTTTTCCCTGAGCGCCACCCGCGCGATTGCCGTTTTCCCTGTTTCCCTTATCGCCTCCCTCAGAAGCCCGTATGGTCTCTCGCTGCCGGCCTCCGGCTCCAGGTAATAGACGGCGTCAAAATATAAAGGAGCTATCTCCCCGCTCCCCACAAACCCCTCGATGTTTATGGCCTTGGAGGCAAACTGGGGAAGGGCCTTGAACTCCTCCCCGGTTATCACCACGAACTTCCTTTTCCTGTATTCATACCCGCGCACTATCTCGTCCCAGGAGAGGTCCTTGTTGTCCTGCGGGCAGTGCCGCTTGTACTCTATGGGGGCGTTGTCCGCCTTGTGCAGTAGCTTGAAGGATATC
>JAKAJM010000072.1 GCA_021813765.1 Nitrospirota bacterium | reverse complement strand
GGAAGCATGGGGGCACCGGACTTGGACTGGCAATCGTTAAGCACCTCGTAATGGCCATGGGCTGGAAGATGCACATAGACAGCGACCCCGGCAAGGGCACGAGCGTCCGGATCTACATCAACTGAAAAAATGAAATAAGTATTACGAACGCGCGATGGTGCCGCTGCCTTTTTTGTGTTTTTTGTTCAAGATGAAAACCTTAACTGCCGGTTTCACAAGGACTTTTTAGCCATGGCTGTTCAAAGCGTTCAAACGAACACCACCGGTCCGGTAGCGGTTAACCGCATTTTTTGCCGGAGTCTGCCCATTAAAAAAGTCCTTTCCGGCTTCAGTTTTCAAAGAGCCCTGCCAACCTCATAATAATCCGCAGGGCCATGATACTGTCCATATAAACAGTTTATAAAAATACACCGTGACCTTACGCAAATATTAAGGTTGCAACTTTTATTGAAATCCTCATCGGCGTCAATTTCCGGGCGCCAGGTTACCCCTTCAACTTTAGCCTCCTGAGTTAATGCCAAGGATAGCAGAGTTTGCCCTATACACCACACCTCAGAATTTTGTTATAATGCCGCAGTTATAATCGGAAATCTTGATTATGGGGCAGGGGCGCCAAAAGGGAATTGTATTTGGGGTGGGAGAATTCTTTTAAAAAATGGCGGGTTGTCCCCGAATTTCTCTATAAAGGGAGGGAATATGAATAAAAAAACTGGAACGATTTTGGTACTTTTAATACTTGCTGCAGCCTGCCTAGTATTCTATACACAATTCACTATTTTTGTTGTTCCGCCAATCGGGGCATTACCTGAGGGCAAGACCCTCATTATTACACGTTTGAACAAAACTAATTTTATCGATAGTCCTGATGCGATGTGTGACAGATTACAAGGCGGCGTAAGTCTACTTTGCAGAGGAGTAGTTTTGGGCGCAGTAGCTGAGAAGGCAACCATATATGCAAGATTGCCATATAGCGAATGGCTTTATCTTATTTCCACTGGTGGCAAAAAATATGACAGATAGGAGATATAAATGGGAATTCTCATATTTGCAATAATCATTGGCCTCATCCCCGCCTATATAGCAAGTACAAAAGGCCGCTCTTTTGTGCTGTGGTGGATTTATGGTGCCGCTATTTTTATAGTTGCCCTGCCACATGCATTGATTATGAAGTCAGATAATCAAGCCATTGAACACCAGCGACTTGCCGAAGGGATGAAGAAGTGTCCTTTTTGTGCTGAACTCATCAAAGGCGATGCGATAGTCTGTCGATATTGTGGGCGGGATTTATTCACGAAAGTAGATAATTAAAAAGTGTAGAATCTCCAAATATAAAAAAGTGATGGAGGGTAATTATGAACGAGGGAGATATAAAAAAGCAGGAACATAAACAAAAGACAAAGATATTCTGGGTCATTCTCACCATTCTCGGAATCATCTTTATTTCTCGTCTTGGAAGTAATTCAAATAACAATAACTCCTTCAATCCAAGCACCCAAGCCACTTCAGCCTCAAATACTGATAATGAGAATCCGCTAGAGGTTATAAATTGGAAATGGGGACAGAACGAATACGGTAGTGCCGAAATCATCGGCACCGTAAAAAATAATAGCGGGAAGGAAATCTCCTATGCACAGGTGGAATTTAATCTCTATGATAAACAGGGCGCACAAGTGGGCTCTGCTATGGACAACATCGATAACATCGAACCATATGGCACTTGGAAATTCAAGGCTTTAGTAACTGATGATAGCAATGTCCGAAGCGCAAAACTCGTCAGAGTCGAAGGCAATTAAAGCAGCAGCATAAAACAATAAACGGGGTTAGAAAATGACAAGAAAAGGGCTGTTTGGTCTAGGGCTTTTATTGCTGGTTTTAATTGCAGGCTGTGCAACTATGGCCGATGTTATTGCCACAAAAGATAGTGGCGGTGGTACAAGCAAAGTGTATCCCGTAGATAAAGAGCAGGCTTGGAAAATTGCGAAGACCGTATTCCGGTGGGAGGGAACAGACGCTATAGAAGAACATAAGGATAATGGATATATGCTTACAAGCAGCGGCATGAATCTGGTATCCGCCGGAGCTTTAATGGGCGCTTGGATCAAGCCTGTGGACAAAGATCATACAAAGGTTACAGTCGTTACAAAGCGCAGGATCGCAACGAACATTGCTACAACCCTTACAGAGACAACTTTCCAGGAAGATTTTGCTATGGCAGTGGCTTTAATTAAGGCAGGGAAACCTTTACCAATTACGAAACCCGAGGAAGCTACACAGAGCAGCAATTAAAATTTGTTAAAATGAACCAAAATTCCGGGGAAATACTTAATTCGACCCTCGTTAAACTGAAAAGGGGACGGTTCTATTTAATAGCGGAGGGCGGCAGATGTTATGAAAAAAGAGAAAAATAGAACCGTCCCTTTTTTAATTTTCTCTAGGTGCGGATCTAAATTAAAGGAGTTATTTCAAATGGGCAAAGGCTCGAACATCGGATTTTATATTATCTGCTTCATGTGTGCTTTATTGATTTTTTTTTTATTATGTAACCTGTGGTTCTTTAAAATCACAGGAATAACGTTGGACAAATACTCCGTACTGTTGGTCTTTGCCCTGATCGGCCTGTGCTTGCTGCCTTTTATGAACAAGATAAAGATTGGCAGCCTTCTTGAACTGGAAAGATTAAAAAAGGAAATTAAAGAAGTTAAAACAAAACAATATTTGGGGGAGGTAATTAAAGGCCCTAAAGATGATTTATTTTTTTACGACTCGGATGGTAAGCACATTATACCCGACAAAGAAACAGCCACTTTCTTAAGAAGTAACAAGGGTGCGATTCCCGTGGCTCAAGAGGATATTGATTCTATGCCGACCTCGTATCCCATTGATAGCGTTCTGAACTCACGCATTGTTTCATGGAAAAGTCATGTTTTCGTAATTTTGAACGGTAGAAAATTTTATGTTGGCTCTGCAAGTTTCTTGGCGGATTGGAACAGGCCGGCGCCTCATGAACCAATAGATGATGACGCTATTAGATTATTACCAAGTGGCAAGTAAAATATTAGGTGACGGACTACTTACTCCGTGTCTTTTTCAACCGGTAACTGTCATATTTAAACGTCGTTCGATCGAGCAAGCTTGAGGGCATACTCTGCAATCTCAGGCCATTCCGCGCCGCCGCGGACTTCTGGACGGACTATTAACCCTAACGTTGCATTCCTTTGAAGCCGTCATTCCGGCTTGACCGGAATCTTTCCTTGCCGTAAAAGGCGAAGAAGGATTCCCGTCGTGGCGGGAATGACGGCCTGGAGGAGGTCACTAACAGTGACTTCCTGCCGGTACTGGAAACCAGCCCTCAAACCGAAGGCTGGCAACATTTTGAAGACTTTCGCATGATAAATTTACGCAACTATAAGGTTAACCGGACAAAATTTGCGGATGATGCCATGTTCTGCCGGTAATTGTTTCCGAGTGTGCAACTTTTCTACCGCAAAATCCGCTCTTGTAATATTCCTGTAACATTTCTCCCCTAAAATAATGCATCAAATTGAGAGAGGCCTGCGTGTTTTTTCGTGAGCGCAGTCCGGAGCCGGGGCGGAGGTGTTTTGGCTATTGCTATAAAAAGGGAAGCTGCCGGTACAAAAAAAAGGGTCCTTTTCATGAGGAGGGACCCGATGGACATTCTTTTTTACATGTTGACAGCCCTTGCCGCCCTGGCTATCGTTGCGGTCACTGCGGGGATATTCTATATCCTTATCAGGGAATCATATCCCGCGATAAAAAAGTTCGGGGTCATCAGGTTCATCCTCGCCAAGGACTGGGACCCTTACCGGGAAGTCTTCGGAGCGGCCACAAACCTCTTTGGCACGGCCATTACGACATGCCTCTCACTGGTGATATCCGTGCCGGTGGCGCTTGGGATAGCCATATTCGTCACCGAGATAGCCCCGGATTTCTTAAAGGGGCCGATAGGCGCCGCGATAGAGCTGCTGGCCGCAATTCCAAGCATAATATACGGCTTCTGGGGGTTTTTCACCCTTGCTCCCATCATGGCCAACCACATTGAACCGTTTCTTATGGACACCCTTGGGAAGGTGCCGGTTATGGGGCCTCTTTTCCAGGGAACGCCAATGGGAATAGACCTCCTTACGGCAAGCCTGATACTTTCCATTATGATCATCCCCTTTACGGCAAGCATATCAAGGGACGCTTTCAATCTAACTCCCGAGATCGTCAAGGAATCCGCTTATGCGGTCGGGGCAACGAGGTGGGAAGTGGTAAAGAATGTGGTCATACCTTATTCAAGGCTCGGGATATTCGGCGGCGTGGCGCTTTCTCTTGGCAGGGCGCTTGGGGAAACGATGGCGGTGGCCTTCGTCCTCGGCAACACCCACCAGATAACGTCCTCCCTTTTTGACACCGCCGCGACCATCACGGTAACGCTTGCCAATGAATTTACGGAGGCTGCCTCAAAAACATATCTGGCCTCCCTTTTCTATCTTGCGCTCCTGCTGTTCATTATAAGCTTCGCAATACTGGCTTTGGCAAAGGTCTTCCTTATCCGATACCAGAAGAAAAATCCGGGGGGGCATTAAAAAAAGGCCATGGAGCGGGAAACCAGGAGGAAGCTTCAGAGTGCCGTTGCGCTTGTGCTTAGTACGCTTGCCGCGCTTTTTGGCCTCTTCTGGCTTGTGTTTATCCTGGGCAGCGTTCTTGTCCATGGGATGCGCGCCTTAAGCCCCGGCTTTTTTCTGCACGACCCCACTCCGGCGGGCATACCTGGCGGAGGCATGAGAAACGCCTTCGTTGGGCAGTTGCTGATCACCTTCTTTGCCACACTTATCGGCGTGCCGGTCGGGATACTTGGCGGGACGTTCCTTGCCGAGTACGCCAGGGGCAAGAGGCTTGCGCATTATGTGAGCGTGCTTGCGGACATCATGGTGACCGTGCCCACCATCGTGGTAGGCACTTTCATCTACGCCGTCATGGTCAAGCCCATGGGCCACTTCAGCGGATGGGCGGGTGCGGTGGCCCTCGCGGTCATAATGATCCCCGTGGTACTGAGGACGACGGAGAACATGCTCACCCTCGTTCCGTGGACGCTCAGGGAGGCGGCCTTTGCCCTTGGAGCGCCGTATTACAAGGTCATAATACAGGTCGTTTACCGTGGGGCCATCACCGGGATATTCACGGGCGTTCTGCTTTCCATTGCCAGGGTGGCCGGAGAGACCGCCCCGCTTCTTTTCACTTCTTTTAATAATACGTTCTTTTCGGGTAACATGAACGGGCCGATGGCGTCGCTTACGGTAACCATATTCCAGTACGCCATGGGGCCGTATGACGACTGGCATGCCCAGGCATGGGCTGCGGCGCTGGTGATAACCTTCGCCATCCTGGTAGTAACCGTAGTTGGCCGGATGGTCATAAAACTGAGGTAC
This sequence comes from Nitrospirota bacterium, assembly GCA_021813765.1. Taxonomy (GTDB): domain Bacteria; phylum Nitrospirota; class Thermodesulfovibrionia; order Thermodesulfovibrionales; family JdFR-88; genus JAKAEG01. Next base: position 7,479 of record JAKAJM010000072.1, on the reverse strand, counting down.
GGGAAAAAATGAACATAGATATGCAGATAAAGGGCCTCAATTTCTATTACGGAGACAAGCACCATGTGCTGCAGAACATCAACCTGGAGATCTACAAGAACACGGTCACCGCGCTCATCGGCCCATCGGGCTGCGGAAAGACCACCCTGTTGAGGTGCTTCAACCGGATGCATGATCTGTACCCGGGCAACAGGTACGAGGGGGAGATAATCTTCCAGGGCCGGAACATCCTGTCCAGGGAAACGGACCTTATAGACCTTCGCAGCCGGATAGGGATGGTGTTCCAGAAGCCCACGCCTTTCCCGATGACGATATTCGACAATGTGGCCTACGGTCTAAGGCTGAGGGGCATCCGGAAGAAGTCCATACTTTCTGAAAAGGTGGAGCAGGCGCTCAAGCACTCGGCGATATGGGATGAAGTGAAAGACAAGCTGCACCAAAGCGCGTATGCCCTTTCGGGAGGCCAGCAGCAGAGGCTTGTTATCGCCAGGGCGCTTGCCGTGGAGCCGGAGGCCCTGCTTTTTGATGAGCCGACATCGGCCCTGGACCCGATCTCAACAGCCAAGATAGAGGAGCTTATAGACGGCTTAAAGGAAAATGTTACAATCATAATCGTTACTCATAACCTGCAGCAGGCCGCCCGCATATCGGAATGGACGGGCTTCCTGATGCTGGGAGAGCTCGTGGAGTTCGACAGGACCGAGAAGATATTCACGGTCCCTAAAGAAAAGCTTACGGAAGACTACGTGACAGGGAGGTTCGGATGAGAATTGCCCGGGGAGGTGGTTTGGCATGCCGGTAAGGGAAGAAGACTACAGACGGCTCAAGGAAGACCTCCTGCAGATGGCGGGACTCGTCCAGACCGCTATAAGGGAGTCCGTCAGGAGCCTCTTTGAGCGCGACTCGGCCGCGGCAAAAGCTGTGATCGAGGGGGACGGCAGGATCAATGCCTATGACGTCAAGATAGACGAGGAGTGCACAGAGCTGATCGCCCTCCGGCAGCCCATGGGCAGGGACCTCCGGTTCATTACCACCGGGATGAAGATAGCTACCGACCTGGAGCGCATAGCAGACAACGCCGTGAACATAGCTGAAAGGGCGCTGGAGCTCAATGAGGAGCCAGCGCTGAAACCTTACGTAGATATCCCCCGAATGGGGGAGATATCGGGGGAGATGGTCAAGGACGCCATAGATGCCTTCATCAACGGCGACACGGAGCTTGCCATACGGGTCGTCAAGAAGGACGACGAGATCGACGACCTGAATGAGGCCGTCCTTCTGGACCTCACATTCATCATGACCCAGGACCCGGCAACCGTTTCCAGGGCAATGAAGGTAAGCTACATCTCAAAATACCTTGAGCGCATAGGGGACCATGCCACAAATATCGCGGAGATGGTCGTCTATATGGTAAAGGGAAGGATAATCAGACATATGCACCCCGAGGACCTTCGGGACCTGGACAAGCAGGTATAAAAGGGGTCAGGCAGCAAGCGGCATTCTTTCTTCCTTTGCAGCTTGCCCTAGAATTCGGCCCCGGTCTCCACGAAAGGGCCTGCCAGCCTGACCGAGGCGTTTATGTCCTGTCTTTTTAGCCTCATCTCATCATATCTGTAACCGGCCGCAATGAAAAATGGGCGCACGGGGAAGAATTTTACCCTGCCTATGACATCCAGGAAGTGCTCCCTGGGAAACGCCATGCCCCTTATCTCGGCCTCAAGAGAAACCGTGTTCACCGGCTTGAACTGCGCTCCGGCGTATAGGAGCGGCGACACCAGGGTGGCCGTCTGCTGGACCTCCGTCCCCCCCTGTTCTATCTGCGCCACGTAGTCCACAACCCGCGCATTGACCCCGGCCTCCACGTTGATACGGTTTTTTTCTCTAACGGGCTTTGGCAGAAGGCTGTAGTAGACCGCTATATCGTAATGGTTAAGCTTGGTAATGGAGAAAAAGGGCTCGCCGCCGTTAAAGACAACGCCCCCGAACGTAAATGGATGCGGTAAGGTGTTGCCCGCAGTGAACTTGGAGAAGGTTGCCATAAAATAGACATTGGGCAAAAAGGAGGGCATATGCACCTTGAGCCGCGCCTGAACCTTGCCCTGCTTGCCGTAATCGAGGTCCCTCCGCAGGTCCAGGGTGTCACCCAGAAATGCAAGATTTCCCGTGGGGTACTGCCACCAGTAGCCAACGGCGGCCTCGATCTGGGACGCATGGGACGGCGCCGGTAGAAGTGAAAAGGCAATGGCGCACAGTGAAAGGAAAAAGAAATGGGGAAAAAACTTTCTTATGTTCCGGTGCTTTTTGATTTTTGGCCTCTCCCTTTATTTTTCCGCTTTAAAAATAAAGGAAACAAAACAAAAAACGCGCCTGAAGGGATTTGAACCCCTGACCCTCGGCTCCGGAGTCGCAGGAAACCAAAAGGCCACCCTGCGAATATGTTATCAAATTGGGCCACGTATTTGAATTTTGGTTCATTCTGACCCGTTTTTTGTCCTCTTTTTGCGTGAAAACGGCGGAAAAGTCCCGGCAAAGTCCCGACATTTTACCCATTCCGGAGACCGATGCTCTATTAATCATTTTCCCCTTTTTGCTCCGGGTCGAGGTCCATTATCCGCTGCACCGTCTTCATGCGGTCCCCCGGGAGGGAATGCAGGTACCGCTCGGTCGTGCGCAGCTCGCTATGGCCCATGATCTCTTTAATGGCCATGATGTTGCCGCCGGCCATTATGGCGTGAGTGGCAAACGTGTGCCGGAGCATATTGGCCGTGACTATGCGGCCCAGGCCCGCATTTTCGGAAGCCGTTTTTAATGCCCGCTTTATGTCCCTGGTTGGCCTGGCGCCCATGGAGAACACCCAGGGGCTTTTTTTCTTCCTGATACGCTTGAGCTCAGCGACAGCTTTAAGGACTTCCATGGCGGAGTCGGAAAGCGGTACGTCCCTTTCCTGATATGTTTTTATCGTCCAGCCTTCTTTGGGCTTTGAGGTGACGCGCAGCACTTTGAGGTCCAGCTTTATATCGCTCCAGGCCAGATATGTGAGCTCGGACGGACGGAGGCCGGTGCACCGGCCGAAAATAGTTCTGTAATAGGCCAGGCGTCCGTGATCGGTGAACCCATCGAGGAGATGGTTGTATTCCTTCGGAGAGAGGAACGCGTGCAGCCGCTTGGGTTCCGTGAGTTTCGGGAATTTAAAATCCGGCTTTGCGCACCAGCCTTTTTTATGGGCATAGTTAAGGCACTTACGTACAAGCGTTACGCAGATATTCACCGAGCGGTTGCCCAGGCCGGCCCTCTTCTTTTGCTCCTGAAATTCAAGCAGGGTGGCGGCATCCGCCATTGATAACGGCCTGGTCGACCAGAACGCCATAAGATGATGCTCGTAGTACCATTTATCGCCATCGTGGGTCCTGGGGGATTTTGTAGCTTTTTGGTAATCCAGGTATTCCGTCATGGCCTCGTGGAATATTTTTAAGGGGTAGGGGGCCTGCAAGCCGAAGGATTTCATGCGGGCCCCCACGCGAAGCTGCTCCTCGATCTCCCGGGCTTCTTTTTTGGATTTGCCGGCCTTACGGTTGATCCTGTGCCCGTTTATGACGATATCTATGTACCAGGAGTCTCCGCGCTTATAGGCCATGGGTTATTCTATTGGAACTAGTTCTATATGAGCATTGATGCCTTTATCTGATATGAATGAAAATGTATTATCAAAAATAAGATAATATTTGCCTGGATTGAGTGCGACATTAATTTTCCCTACGGTTTCTCGCCCGGAATTGTATAAGGTTTCAGCTGAATGGCGATTTTTCCAATTGATAAATGACATTTCGTCAAGCACATAAACTTTAATATCGTTACCACTTCCCCCATATGCACGAAAAGTCCCAACCATGTTCATATCCCCTGAAACAAAAACAGGGTAATAACGATATTTCCCGGCTGGAACGCTAATAATATTGTTCACGAGAATTTGAGCGAATTGTTCGTCAGCCGCGAAAGCAAACTTTAAAGGTAAAATATTTAGGATAGAAAAACAAATAAACGAAATAAGGATTATTTTTAATTTCAATTTTTTTATTTTTCTCCTCTACGGTTTTTTTCTGCTCCAGATATCTGTTACTTTTCCTATGATCTTAAAATGTTTATTGGGGATGATGGGTTTGTATTTTGGATTGTCGCTTGCGAGGACTTTTTGACCTTCCTTGACTCGAAGGCGTTTAACCATGGTGTCACCCCATTCATTAAGACAGATCAGCACGTCTCCGGGCTTGTATTCCCCATTATTTATAAAAAGCACGTAATCCCCTTCCTGAATCGTCGGGCTCATCGAGTCCCCTTTTACCAATAGGGCATAAGCCCCTTTAGGCGCATCCGGAAGATTCAAGTACTCGATTATTTCATCATTAGGTATTTGTTCCGGAAAGCCCGCTGGCACCTTCCCTAAAACAGGTATCTGTTTTACCGGCCGGAATTCGCCTGGGCCGCCTATTCCAGATTGTAGCCATTCAGGAGAAACATTGAAATAAGCAGCAAGTTTTAATAAATTTCCACCTCCAGGTTTGGCCTGCCCCTTTATCCATCGACGTACCGCGCCCTCATCTATATCAAGCGCTTTTGCAAGGCCGTAATTGCTCAGCCCTTCCCTTTTTATTAGCATTTCCAGTCTTTTTGAAAATTCCATGTTTTCAGACTGTACGATAAAAGCCGGATTTTTGTCATTAAAGAAGAAAATCCGTGGTAATTCGGACAAAAGGCTGGTATTTTGCATTATTCCTCCCATTTTCGGACAGCTTTCATAGTTGACACGGACAAATGTCCGAGGCATAATCAATCCGCGATGGTGACTGAGATCAGAAATCAGAAATCAAAAGCTGCGCGGCAGGCGGACCTCCAAGAGGGGCTATCTGTTTGCGCGGGGCCCGGAGTGATGCACCCTACCATCCCAATGGTTCCGGTCATCATCGCAGCTTCGGGCCTAAAAAATTTCATAAAGCTGTCCTGGCGGGGAAACAGGGTGAAACGGTCTAAGACTACACCCAGGATGGTTCCTGATTCCGCCAGGACGCAATTTTTTTTACCCAAAAGCCGACAGTCAATTGAAGTCAATTTTATAGACGCCGTTTGACGTTCACTTTAAAAGGAGGGACTGATGGAGCAGAGGGGACTGCTTTTCAGGAGTGATCATAAGGACGTTTCAGACGAGATAGTCTTTCATCTGTCTACCTTCGAGGCCGCCCTTAAAGTCTGCAAGGAAATATCCGGCCTCACCGATTTGCAGATAACCCAGGAGCTGGACATCGATCCCGCCCAGTGGTCCCGCATATGGACCGGCAAGGGCAATTTCCCGCATAACAAGCTGGACAGGTACATGGAGATATGCAAGAACCTTGTGCCGCTCAGATGGCTTAATCACCGCTTCGGCCTCGAGGGGAAGCCCACGAAAACCCTGCTTGAGCTGGAAAACGAGGCGCTTCAGAAAGAGCTTGAATACACAAAAAAGCGCCTGGAGATCATCGAGGACTGGGAACGGCAAAAACGCGGCTTTGGCGAAAGGCCCAGGGGGTAGGGGATGAAAAGCATAAATGTTCGCGCGAAGCTGAAAACAAATTCCAGAGGAGTGGAGTTTACAATTACCGGCCCCGATGGTTTTCATTTTTTCTTGTACGCGGACGGCGTCAAATACGTTAAAGGCCATTTTTTTATATTTGTTTGCGAACCCAACGACAGGCCGATAAGTTTTTGCGTGCTGCCTGATGACACAGAATGGGAGGAATGCTAGTGGATTCGATGCCAATGCCTCATCAGCCCAGCATAAAAACTTACATCGTGGAAGACATACATCCTGACGATTCGACACACGAGCGGAAAGAGCGCCTGGTGGGCACAAGGATCGTCTCGCGGGACATGAGGCTTTCAGACCTTTTCCCCGGGTATTACACCGGCCACGCGATAACGACGGACACGCCCTGGCCGCGCAAATATTTTCTGGCTGTGAAACTTAAGGAGGTGGAGGAATAATGCCCTACGCATCTTTTTGGGAATTCATGCGGCCGTTGTGGCCGGCGGCCATTATTTCGGCTGTCGCGCTTTATTGCCTGGTGAGGATGCCTTCATGAGCAGCTCCCAGGTAGGGCAGGACCTCTTTACTGGCCTGCTGATGCTGATAGTGCTTTATATGGCGGCATATGCCATATATCTATACTTAAGGCAGCTCCGGGTGCGCAGGCGGGAGAAAAAGGGCATACGCAAGGGCGGTATCCCCCACGTTGAAATCTATTTCTGTGAAAGATGCCCCGGCCTGAAAAGGTTTTTTTGCATCATCGCATGCCCGCCTGTAAGCAAATACCTTGCTGAGCTGGAAACAACAAGCTTTCGTGAAAAGGTAAAGGATATCCGCAATGGCTGATAAGACCTGCCGGTGCGGCCGGTCATCGTCGGGCAAAAACGGTCAATGCGCGGTTTGCGCCGGAGTGATAGAGCGCGGCTTCTGTCCTGACTGCTTCAACGATCTGCATTTTGATGAAAATGAAGGCGTTTACGAATGCTGGATCTGCCATAACAGCTATTACCTGCCTGAAGGGAAAAAATACCACGAGGGGCTGCCCCAAAAGGGACGGTTGTTGGAAGGCGGCGACGTGCCCGGGACCCAGGGCGCATCGTGCGACTTAGCTTCCGGTAAAAACGCGGCGGTGTGTCACGGATCCATATGTGGAGAAGGTGGATCCATGGGCATGACAGTCTCCACCCGCGGCCCCCTTTTAGATGACTTCATGGACCAGGCAGAAAAACAAACGCAGAAGGAGGAATCTGACATGCCCAGAGGGATTAAAGGCTCAGGGAAGCCTAAAAGGCCGTACGCGCGTAAAAAAAGGGGGGGGGGCGCTTCGCCGGAAAATGCGCAGTCGGCGCCGGCCGAGGCCTCCGCCGCGCAGGAAGCATCCTGCATTTTAAGGGTGGACGTGGACTTGTCCAGGTTCCCCAAGCTGAGCTCAAAACTGCTTGATATGTGCGGAGGCATGCTTTCACCGCGGGAGCTGCTTGAGCTTATTGTAATGAAAAAACTGAAGGAAATGGAGGAGGGACTGTAGAAAAAAATGAAGGACAAATTTTTCAAAAAGAAAGAAGAAGAGCTATACGGGCCTAATTGGGAGACCGTCATGGCGATCATCGACGGGGTAAGCGACAAAAACAAATACCTCTCGGCACAGGAACCCTGTCAGTTGTCCCTGCTTGAAGAGGCCGCCCAACGGTTCCAACCTTTTTCGGAGAAAAAGTTGGAGGTTGAAACCCGGCCGTTCGAAAATTTTTTAGCGGCGAGGGCTGCGGCGAGGGCTGCGGCGAGGGCTGCGGCTTGGGATGCGGCGAGGGCTGCGGCTTGGGCTGCGGCTTGGGATGCGGCGAGGGCTGCGGCTTGGGATGCGGCGAGGGCTGCGGCGAGGGCTGCGGCGAGGGCTGCGGCTTGGGATGCGGCGAGGGCTGCGG
>JAKAJM010000071.1 GCA_021813765.1 Nitrospirota bacterium | reverse complement strand
CGATCTTCACCTTCAGCATCTGGTATGCTTTTTTTGAGAACTTCGTCCTTCCCCTCTCTCATGATGAGGTGGTTTATGGAAAGGGCTCCCTCATCGGACGGATGCCCGGTGACGACTGGCAAAAGTTCGCCGGCCTGAGGGCCCTGCTCGGGTACATGTTCGGCCACCCCGGCAAGAAGCTCCTCTTCATGGGAGGTGAGATAGGCCAGTGGAATGAATGGTACCACGAGGAAAGCATACACTGGCACCTGCTCAAATGGCCGTCCCACAGGGGAGTGCAGAGCTGGATGAAAGACCTGAACCGTTTTTACCGGAGCGAGCCCGCGCTTTATGAGAGGGATTTTGAGAACGAGGGGTTCGAGTGGGTGGATTTTTCCGACTGGGGATCCAGCGTGATAAGCTTCATCAGGAAGGGCGCATCGACCGGGCAGAAGGTCCTGGTCGTCTGCAACTTCACACCTGTGCCAAGGCTCAAATACCGCGTGGGCGTGCCTTCGGGAGGGTTTTGGAAAGAGGTGTTAAACAGCGACTCGCAATACTATGGCGGAAGCGGAATGGGCAATTCAGGCGGACTGCCGGCAGAACCCAAGCCGGCTCACGGCAGGCCGTTCTCCCTCAGCGTTACCGTTCCGCCGCTGGGCGTGGTGTTTTTCAGGTCTTCATAAAAAGCAAAAAATCTTTGGAGGCGGCTGAAAATGGCGGAGCTTGAGAAAAAGGGGATCGACGTCCTTCTTTCTGAAAAAAGGGAGTTTCCTCCAAGCGCTCAGTCAAGCGCCGGCGCATATATAAAAAGCATCGGGGAATACGAGAGGATATACAAAAAGTCCATTGAGGACCCTGAGGGGTTTTGGGCGGACGTTGCGGAAAAGAACATAGACTGGTTCAAAAAATGGGACAGGGTCCTGGAATATGATTTCTCAAAGCCGTCGGTAAAGTGGTTTGAGGGCGGCCAGCTGAATGCCTCATACAACTGCCTGGACAGGCACCTGTGCACAGCCAGAAGGAACAAGGCGGCCATCATCTGGGAGACCGACGGCGGCTCGTATGTGACATACACCTATCAGCAGCTCTTTACCGAGGTGAACCGTTTTGCAAACGTCCTCAAAAAACACGGGGTGGACAAGGGCGACAGGGTTACCATTTACATGCCGATGATACCGCAGCTCCCCATTGCAATGCTTGCCTGCGCAAGGATAGGCGCGATACACAGCGTCGTCTTCGGAGGGTTTTCCGCCCAGTCCCTCAGGGACAGGATAAACGACTGCAAGTCGAAGATGGTGATAACGGCGGATGAGGGCTTGAGGGGCGGAAGGCGTGTGCCGCTCAAGGCAAACGTGGACCATGCCCTTAACGAATGTCCCGGCGTCGAGAAGGTGATCGTGGCCTGCCGCACGTCTGGCGCCGTGGACATTACCCCGGGGAGGGATTTCTGGTGGCACGAGGAGATGTGCGCCCGTGACATATCGAACTTCTGCGAACCCGCCCGGCTGGACGCAGAAGACCCCCTGTTCATCCTCTACACCTCCGGCTCAACGGGAAAGCCCAAGGGGGTGCTCCACACAACGGGGGGCTATATGGTGTTTTCGAACCTCACGTTCAAATGGGTCTTTGACTATCACGAAGAGGACATACATTTCTGCACCGCCGACGTAGGCTGGATAACGGGCCATACATACATCGTTTACGGACCGCTTTCGGAGGGAGCCACGACGCTCATGTTTGAGGGGGTGCCGGCCTATCCCGACCCGGGAAGACTGTGGGACATAGTGGACAAGCACGGGGTGAACGTAATCTATACCGCGCCCACAGTAATAAGGGCCCTCATGAGAGAAGGGGCTTCCTGGGTGGACGGGCACGACCTTTCCACCCTCAAGGTGCTTGGCACCGTCGGCGAGCCCATAAACCCGGAGGCCTGGATGTGGTATCACACGCATGTGGGCAGGGGCAGGCTGCCGGTCGTTGACACATGGTGGCAGACCGAGACAGGGGGGATCCTGATAACCCCTCTGCCTGGCGCCATGACGCTGAAGCCAGGCTCAGCCAGCAGGCCGTTTCCAGGCATAGTGCCCCAGGTCGTCAGGGAAAACGGGCAGCCCGCCGCCCGCAACGAGGGCGGGTATCTGGTGATCGACAAGCCATGGCCTGGGATGATCAGGGGCACCTACGGGGACCCCTCAAACGCGCGGGTTAAGGAGGTCTATTTCAGCCGGTTCCCGGGAAAATATTTCTCCGGTGACGGAGCGAGGGTGGATGAGGACGGGGACTACTGGCTCATGGGAAGGATAGACGACGTCCTGAACGTCTCGGGGCACCGGATAGGCACAGCGGAGGTGGAATCCGCTCTGGTGAGCTACGAGGCCGTTGCCGAGGCTGCCGTGGTCGGTTTTCCGCATGAGATCAAGGGCGAGGGCATATACAGCTATGTCACCCTGAAGGATGGTTTTGAGCCCTCCGAGGAGCTGAAAAGGATACTGGTCGGCCATGTGAGGAGCGTGATAGGGCCCATTGCCACACCGGACAAACTGCAGTTCGCCGCGGGTCTTCCCAAGACAAGAAGCGGCAAGATAATGAGGAGGATACTCAGAAAGATCGCAAGAGGCGATGTCGAGGACCTGGGCGATATTTCAACTCTTGCGGATCCTGCCGTAGTGGACTCGCTTGTAAAAGACAGGATGTGAAAAAACAAATGTGCTTACCCCATTACCGCACGTCAACCTTGCAGCTGCGTAAATTTAACATGCGAAAGTCTTCAAAACGTTGCCGGCAGCCGGTTTTTTGCAGGCTGATTTCCAATGCCGGTTGGAATTCACTCTTAGTGAACTCCTCCAAGCCGTCATTCCCGCAAGCTAAGCACACCGGGAATCTTTCCCTTGCAAAAACCACGACGGAATGACAAATTACGCAAGAATGGTAATTAACCGGATAGCGGAAAAAAATTTTTTACTGCGCCGTTTTTCTTTTCCCGGAGTTTCTTGACACCGGGGCAGGCCCTTTGCTAGAGTAAGTAAGCACTAACATTTTTTAAGGGGGGCCCCGGGTTTTGAAAAACGGCTGCAAGGTGGCGGACACGAGAAAAAAGCTCCTGGACGCCGGGCTCAAGCTTATTTCCAAAAAGGGTTATCTGGGGGCCACGACCAAGGACATCTCAAAAAAAGCGGGGGTTGCCGAGCTTACCCTTTTCAGGCATTTTTCCTCGAAGGAGCTCCTTTTCCAGGAGATCATCAACAGCTATACCTTCCTGCCGGCCCTGAAAGGCCTCATGCCGGAGATAAAGGCGCTTGGCTACCGCGACGCGCTGCTCCTCATAGCGGACAAATTCTTAAGCAGGCTCTATGAGAGGCGCGACCTGATACGCATAATGCAGTCCGAGATGCATTTGTACCCGTCCAGGGTAAAAGACATTTATCAGAACTTCGTAGGAGAGGTCTACCAGACACTGGCATCCTATTTCAGGGAACTGCAGGGAGCGGGGACGCTGAGGGATTTTGACCCCGAATACGGGGCCAGGGCCTTTCTGGGAATGTTCTTCTCTTTTTTCACAGTGCAGGAGATCATGTTCAGAAAAGACGCTGTGCAGCTTGAGGCGGGGAAGGTGAAAACCGAGTTCGTGGACATCTTCATAAAAGGCACCATAAGATGAGGACCAGGACTCTTGCCCTTTTTTTACCTGTAGTGGCGGCAGTCATGCTGCTGGCCGTTTCGGCGCATGCGCAGGAGACTTTGAGCCTGCCGGAGGGGCTCAGGCTTGTGACCGCAAACAGCAGACTTGTGCGGATAGCCTTAAAACAGCAGGATGTGGCGCGGGCGGACACGTTCATGGCCAGGTCCCCCATGCTGCCCAGCGTCAACGGGTCGGCAGGCGAGACCATGCTTGCCGTGCAGCCAAAGGCCATATTTGACGGCTTCAGGGTTCCGGAGACCGACAAGGACTACTATTCGTTCAGCCTCACCGTCCAGCAAATGCTATGGGATTTCGAGGGAAACGCTTCCAGGTACGGAGCAAGCAGGGCCCTCCTTGCGGCAAGCAGGTTTGACACGATGAGGATCAGGAACTTTGCCGCCCTCCAGTTCACCTTTGCCTATTTTGACCTCCTGCAGTCACAGAAAATGGTGCGGGTGGCCAAGGAAGAGGTGGCCAGGCTCCAGTCCCATCTGAAGGACGCGACCAATCTCTTCAACCAGGGCGTAATAACGAAAAACGACCTCCTGCAGGCCCAAGTGCGCATATCCGACGCCAGGCAGAGGCTGGTCAGCGCGCGCAATGACAGGGACATCATGGCCGCAAGGATCAATGATATGCTTGCCAGGCCCCTTCAAACGCAATTCAGGCCCGTGGATATCCGGGCGGGAAAGGTATTCTATCCCGGACAGCCCGGCGGGAAGATAGAGAACCTCCAGCTTGCGTGGAAGACCGCTGAGGAGAAGAGGCCGGAGCTCAAAATAGTAAATGAGACCATGAGGTCCCTGGACCTGGACAGGAAGGCGGCCAGGTCGGAATACTATCCGAAATTCTTCGCCCAGGGCGGATATACCTACACAAAAAATGCTTTCATAACTCCCAACGGAAACTGGTCTTTGGTGCTCGGGATGGGCATCAACCTTTACGGGGGAGGCATTACCCGGGCCGAGATCGACAAGATAGACAGCCAGAAGGAAAAACTGTACGAACAGAAAAGAAAGCTCACAAGCGACATAAAGCTGGAAGTGGAAACTTATTCCCTTGACCTTCAGAACGCGCTCAAGCGCATCGAGGCCACGAAGGACTCGGTCCGGCAAGCCAGGGAGAACCTCAGGATAAACAGGATCAGGTACGAGGAAGGAGTGGGGACGGCTACAGACGTCCTGGACGCCGTGACACTGCTTACCGTGGCCGAAACGAACGCCTACAGGGCGGAATACGACTTTCGGAAAGCGGAGGCCGGTTTTCTTTACTCCCAGGGAAACGATTTAGCGGAGGTATATAAATAAATGGCAGAAAATATCGGCGAGCAGGGCAGGCCTGCCGGGCAAAAGAGCAAAAAAAAGATGGCCGTCGTCTTGTTGATAATCTTTGGCATAATCGCGGCCGTAGGCGTATTCATATATGTTCAGTACAAGAAGACCCATATATCCACTGATGACGCGTTCATAGACGGCAACGTGCATACCATAGCGCCTAAAATATACGGCACCGTCGAGGCCGTTTACGTCAATGATAACCAGTTCGTTGCCAAGGGCAGCCTTCTTACCATCCTGGACCCCACCGACTACAAAGTGAAAACGGATGAGGCGGCCTCCGGCAGTGCGGCGCAGCAGGGCAGGGTCCTGGAGGTGGAGGCACAGATACTTGCCGCCCGCAGGCAGCTTGCCCAGCGCAAGGCCGGAATCGCAAGCGAGAGGGCCATGGTGTCGCTTGAGGAGGCCCAGCTTGCGCAATCAAGGAAGGATGCCGTGCGGGCCAGGAACCTCTACAAGGAGGAGGCGATATCGAAGCAGCGCTACGAGCAGCTGACCACAAATTACGACGTGGCGGCGGCAAGGAAGAAGTCCGCGAAAGAGGGGCTCAGGAAGGCCATCGCCGCCTATGCCACCCAGCAGGCGGTCCTCGATGAGCTGCAGTCTGCTTTAAAATACCAGAAGTCGCTTGCGCAGAAGTCGGAGGCAACGCTTGAGATGGCGCGCCTGAACGAAAGCTACACCAGGATCTATGCGCCGGTGGACGGCTACGTGACAAAGAAATCCGTTCAGGTCGGCAACCAGGTGCAGCCCGGGCAGCCCCTCATGGCCATCGTGCCCCTCTCAGACATCTGGGTTACCGCCAATTACAAGGAGACGCAGATAAGGAAGATGAGGCCTGGCCAGGATGTGGACATCTACGTGGATACCTATCCGGGCCGGACATTCCATGGCAAGATAAACAGCATCATGGCCGGCACCGGCTCCGTTTTCTCCCTGTTCCCTCCGGAAAACGCCACCGGCAACTACGTCAAGGTGGTGCAGAGGATACCTGTGAAGATAACCATCAATCCCGGGGAAGACCCAAATCACCTCCTGCGGCTGGGGATGTCCGTTACCCCGGTCGTCATGATCAGGAAGTAAAAAAGCGGGAAGAGGAAAACTTTCTGGCCCCGGACCAAAAAAGATGAGTAGCGAAGGACTGCAGGCAGGAGGAACGGGCGAACTCCGGCAGGAGATCGTTAGGGTGAGCAAATGGATCATTGCCCTGACGGTGATGCTTCCCACCCTCATCGAGATAATAGATACCTCCGTCGTCAATGTGGCGCTGGACCACATAAGGGGAAGCCTTTCGGCCGGGATTGATGAGGCCACGTGGACCATAACTTCCTACCTGGTCTCTAACGCGATAATCATTCCCATGACCGGATGGTTCAGCCGTATGTTCGGAAGGAAGAACTACCTGGTCTTTTCCATATCGCTTTTTACCGCAAGCTCTTTTTTGTGCGGCATGGCCTGGAGCCTGCCCACCCTTGTCCTGTTCAGGGTCTTGCAGGGGATAGGGGGCGGGGCGCTTCAGCCGCTGTCCCAATCCATACTGCTAGAGACCTTTCCAAGGAAACAGCACGGAATGGCCATGGCGATATTCGGCGTTGGCATCATGTTCGGGCCCATCATAGGCCCGCTGCTTGGCGGATGGATCACGGACAACTGGAGCTGGCACTGGATATTTTTCATAAACGTGCCGATAGGGATACTCTCCGTGATGCTGGTGATGCTGTTCATAACGGACCCCTCCTATGTGAGACAGAAGGGTATAAAGATCGACTATTTCGGGTTGGTGTTCCTGTCGTTGGGCCTTGGCTGCCTCCAGGTGATGCTGGACAAGGGCCAGCGGGCCGACTGGTTTTCCGCCGGCTATATCGTGGCGCTGGCCGCGGTTTCAGGCCTCTCACTGGTGCTTTTCATTATCAACGAGCTTTTTCTGGCCCCTCACCCAATCGTGAACCTGAGGACCTTCAAGGACATATCCTTTACGTCCGGCAACCTCGTGATGTTCTTCGCCTTTTTCAACCTCTTCGGCAGCATCGTGCTTCTGCCCATTTATGTGCAAAAGATGATGGGCTACAGCGCGACGCTGGCTGGCATGGTGCTTGGCCCTGGGGGGCTGGCCACTTTGATCGCCATGCCCATAGCCGGGCGTCTGGTGACAAAGACAAACCCCAAGGCGCTGCTTGCCTTCGGCATAATAATGGGGGCATATGCCACCCACCTTATGTCCCAGTTCAACCTGAACGCGGACTTTTTGACCATCCTGTGGCCGAGGATGGTCCTTGGCCTGGGCATGGGGTTTCTTTTCATTCCCCTTACCACGATGACGATGGGCAGCGTGGCAGTGCAGGACATGGGCAATGCCGCAGCCATCTTCAACCTGCTCAGGAACCTTGGCGGCAGCATAGGCGTGGCCTTCGTGACCACCATGCTTGCCAGGAGCTCGCAGGCGGACCAGGCCGTGCTTGTGAGCCATCTTACCCCCTTCGACCGGAACTACCAGATCGCCCAGGGGCACGCGCTGGGCGTGATGAGATATCTTGGCTATTTCGGGCGGGCGCTTTCCGGCCAGGCCGCATTGGGCACCGTTTACCAGGAGCTGTCCCGCCAGGCAAGTATGCTTGCGTATAACGGGACGTTCCGCCAGTTGAGCATATTCATGATATGCATCCTGCCGCTGGTCTTTTTGATAAGGAAGGCCAAACACGAGGCCCCGGCCGGCATGCACTAAAGGCGGCAACGAGGCCTTTCTTGTGAAGTGGGAATTTTCAAATCCGGGCGTGCGGTTTTTAAAGGGTGCCGCGATCTTTGCTCATGAAAAAGGGCCAGCGCAAGCCGGCCCTTTTTTAATGGTAGGCACGTGGGGTTTCGAACCCCAGACCTCTACCGTGTCAAGGTTGACCAGGCCTCCGCCGGTCTTTCTCCCTTGTTCCTTACTGCTTGATATTGCTTGAAAATCTTTTGTTCAGGGGATAGCATCCTGTCCGGTGTCATCCCCTGTTTTATACTACCAGGTGCACATTTACTGCACAGTCCTGGCCAGCGTATAGTCCGAAAGGAGCCTGCGGCATTTTGAGGCCCTTTTCCAGTTCTCTTAAGGTAAAATAACGGTTGAGGGAGAAATGGTGCTATAAATGCCGACAATCTCGATGTTTTATGGAATCATAATCAGGATGTACTGCTCTCCGGGAGAGCACAATCCGCCTCACATTCATGCTTATTATCAGAAATACATGGCCATTATTGATATTAAAACCTGTGAGATAACAGAGGGCAGCTTGCCTGCCAGGCAGGCGAAACTTGCCCTGGCCTGGGCCGAAATCCATAAAGAGGAATTATTGGCTGACTGGGAATTGGCTTCGAAAGGCGAACTCCCTTTCCCTATCGAACCTTTGAAATAGAAGGAGGAAGAAAGCATGTACGTGCCTGTTACGAAAGTGAAACCCCTTGACGGATATAGATTGCTCCTGAAATTCAAGAACGGGGAGGAAAAGATATTCGACCTTTCACCCTGGCTAAACGTCGGCAAATTTGCGGAATTGAAGGATGTAAACCTGTTCAATTCGGTTACTATTAAATTCGACAGCATCGAGTGGGCGAACCATCTGGACCTCGACCCTGAGTTTCTATATAAAAACAGCGTTGCACGGCCAACCAACGCAAAAGGGCGGAGGCGGAAAACTCAAGCAGCTTGAGAGCTAGGCAACCCGGGCGCTTCTGAATTTCGTAGGAGGGCGCTATCTGAATTCCACAGTATTAGCAAGTTTCTTTTGAAAATACACGCGCGACCCGATTGAGCGCCGGTGCGTTAAGCCCCTTCAAGCCGATAGTTTCATAAAGAAGAAATTATATCGAGAGTACGACTGGAATAAAACAGCCCTCACAAAAAAAGAATTTCGGCTTATACCCGGAAAGAAGATAAAAAGCTTCTTATTCTCTATAAGTAAAGATGCCCTTTCCGGATATCTCCCTTAGAAAAACTGTAATGTAAGTAATCTGGCGCCATTGGATGTGGATATGACCATCAAGTTGATGTATCCCTGTCTATAAAGCAGCACGCTAGCCGACTAGAAAGAAATAAAAGCTTTTCTTGGCCGATCGCAAATGTAAAGAATTCCGGCAATTTTCTGGAAAATTTTACATTTACTAGAAATAGCAATCGATGGGTGTTAAGTAACCTGCTGATTATATTATATTTTTTATTAATTATCTCTGGCACACATATTGCAAATATATATCAATTTAATTTCTCCTCAAGGAGTGAAAAGGAGATTTGCGAAATGTTTCAAAAAAAGGCTTTAATTTCCCTAGCCGTTTTCTTGGTGATGTCTTTTTGCCTGGTACTTTCGGTAAATGCAGATATCATTGCCCAGATAGACTTAACCTCAGACGCGCAGATTTCTATGGGTAACGTACTTCTGGCATCTGGAACAACTGGAGGAAATGGAGAATATCTGGATGTCAAAGATACTTTGACGGGTGCCAGTATTACTGATAACATGGGCTACTTTGACACTTTAAACCCAGAACAGATTACTCTCAATTTCAATCTGGCCATGAACGGGAATGGTTACCAGAGCGCTGATATTGATATGTATAACTTTAATGCGTTTGAAATCTATTATTTTGTGTCATCCAATACCAAATTGGCGATGTCATATAATTTCGCTTACGGCGGTACGGATGCGCTTGGAATGAATTCAGTACTTATGGACGATACAAATGTAGATAATACCAACTACTTATTCAGTTCAAATGTAGGTAATCTTGGCTACTCTGGCACATCATTCGATGGAACAATCACCGAGAATCTCGGCGCGGGCGTCAATGAAATTCAAACCTTTTTTAACCCACATGTGGACGGGCCTATTGGTGATCTCAATGGTACGCTATATGGGCAGATTACATACTCTTTTACCCCTGTTACCCCGGTTCCGGAACCCGGCACGGGAACGCTCTTCGGTGTGGGGCTTGCTTGCCTTGCTGGTATAGCAATTTTTAAAAAGACGATGAAGGGGCTAGTTTCTACTAAATGATTTTTTTATGAACCATAGCAAGGAGCGTTATCAGAAGGCAGTACCCCTTTTTTCTTCTCGCCAGTATGAGTTCTATTCTGGTAATTTCGGGTACAAACAGTATAAAGCGGTTTCATTAAATTGAAACTATAGAAGAAAGGCAACAGCACACCAACTGTGAAACAAATAAACATCATCATAAACATATGCAACTGTTTTATTGTTCTTGCATCATTATTGATAACGGGATGCGCCTCTACACCTGTGCAACCAGACAAACCAGATAATGCGCAACTATTTGTGCAAGCTGCCTGGGATAATGATATTACTACGTTAAAGCAAATGATTAGTGCTGGTTTTGATGTAAATAAAGTGGCTAGTCGAGTAGTAACAAGTATATCAGGAGCTCGAATAGAATTAGTAAATGGACATCCGACATTAGCCCTAGAAGGATCTGATTATCCAGGTTGGTGGAAGTCGGGTTGCTTCACGGCCTTATCAGCCGCTTCATACAAAGGCAATATATTAATTGTCCGTGAATTAATTGCCTCAAAAGTGGATGTTGCAAACGACCAATTTGGCCCATTATACTGGGCATCGCTATATGGGCATATTAATGTGGTTGAAGCATTAATCACAGCCAAAGCTGATCCAAATAGTTCATTAGGCGGACTAACACCATTAATGGCGGCCGCAGCAAATAAAAGTAATATACCTGAAAATGATAAAATCAAATTAGTGCAATTACTTCTTAATGCAGGTGCCGCAGTCAATGGCAGGAGCAATGTGGGTGAGACGCCTTTGGACGTGGCGGCATTAAGTGGCTCCAAGGACATTGTGGAACTGCTATTGGCCAACAAAGCCGATGTAAATGCAAAAAGCAAAAACGGATCTACACCTTTGCACTATGCGGCGGCCAATGGCCGCAAGGACGTGGTGGAATTGCTGCTGGCCAAAGGGGCCAATGTCAATGCCAAGACCGACAATGGCGCGACGCCTTTGTTCGTAGCGGTGCAAAATGGCCGCAAGGACGTGGTGGAATTGCTGCTGGCCAAAGGGGCCAATGTCAATGCCAAAGACAACGATGGCGCTACGCCTTTGTTCGTAGCGGCGCAAAATGGCCACAAGGACGTGGCGGAATTGCTGCTGGCTAAGGGGGCCAATGTTAATGCCAAAGACAACAATGGCGCTACGCCTTTGTACGAAGCGGCGGCCAATGGCCGCAAGGACGTGGCGGAATTGCTGCTGGCCAAAGGGGCCAATGTCAATGCCACGGCCGGCGGCTGGACGCCTTTGCACGTAGCGGCGAGATTTGGCCACCAGGACGTGGTGGAATTGCTGCGCCAACACGGGGGCAAGGAATAGTTTATTTGTAGATCAGATCCTTACAGGATCTAACCTTTCTTCAGGTTTTGACATTGGGTGAACAGTTCAGGCGGGAGAACTGACTGGCTTAGCAATGAAGAGGGATATATGAAAATGGCGTATCCTGCCGATCAATCATTGTAAAAATATAGCTTAAAAATAGGGACACGGAGCCTGTCTAAAAACTCAAACATACCTGAGTTTAAAGAGCGCTGCTGGGCATCTTTTTATGACCATACCATATTTTCTTTTTCTGTTTTCAAAACAGTTCCAATGAGGTATTAATCGGGCTTCCATTTAAAGTAAGCGTTTAGGTAACTACACGGGGTTCGCGGCTTCGAATTCGTTTTTATCCAGGGTAAGCGTTTAGGTAACTACACGGGGTTCGCGGCTTCGAATTCGTTTTTATCCAGGTATAGCGGAGTAAGTTTCCGGTAATCTTCCGGTGTCGCTGCATAAGGCAGTCTATCGAACACAAAACGCAGATACCGGTACGGTTCCAGCCCATTTGCCTTTGCCGTTTCCACCAGGCTGTACAAAGCCGCGCTTGCCTTGGCGCCCGCAGGAGAACCCGCGAACAACCAATTTTTTCTGCCGACCGCAAACGGGCGGATCGCATTCTCAGCCGGGTTATTGTCAAGCCCTACATTGGGATCATCCACGTAAACTACCAGGCGTTTCCACTGTTTAAGCGTGTAGTTCATTGCTGTGCCCAGCAGCCCCTTTGGCGGAGTCGATCCGACGCGGGCTTCAAGCCAGCCTTTGAACTCTTCAAGCAAAGGCAGAACATGCTCACGGCGGAAGTTTACGAGATCGGCACCTTAAGCCTTCGGTCCTGTGCCATTTGCTCCAACTCATACAAACGACGAATTTTCAGGACGGCAACACCGGCGTTGCCGCCGCGACGTTCCTTGGCCTTCCGTGCCACCTTCTCTATGGCTTGAACCACTTCAACAAACTTCCGGCGAACGTGGGCCCAGCATCCGGCATGCTTCACGGACATCTCCGATAACACCTCGTAGCCGATATAACCGTCCGTCTGCACGCAGCCGGTATATCCAGTCAGGTATTGTTTGAGTATTTCTTCCGCTGACCTCGTGGTCCGATAATCGAAGATCACCACCGGCCCCGGCGGCGGCATACCGCGGAATAACCACATGTACGATTTCGTGGTATTGTCGCGTCCTGGCTCGCCAAGCACCTGCACCGGCGTCTCATCGGCATTGATTAACAAGCTGGCTTGGAGATTCTCTTTAAGCGCATCAATAAGGGGGAAGCAAAGGGTTCCGACCTTGACTACCCAGTTTGAAAGCGTTGCCCTGCTTATCTCTATTCCCTCACGGCTGAATCTTGCCGCCTGTAAAGCGGAAGCCCATCCGCAAACTTCTCCACCACCACGGAGGCCAGCAGCCCCGGCGTCGCTATCGTTTTTGGCAACAACTGCACCGGCGGCGGAGCAATCTGTACCGCGCCTTTTTCGCTTTCGGTTCCTTCGCATCGTCTACATGCATATTTGGGCCGGATATGGCGGATAACACGCGCCTGTCTGGGGATTATATCAAGCTCTTCCGTAACCTCTTGCCCTATGCAGGTGAGCTGGCAGCCGCACGCGCATACCTTCTGCGCCTCGGGGATATCATGCACTTGCTCTATCCGGGGAAGCT
>JAKAJM010000070.1 GCA_021813765.1 Nitrospirota bacterium | reverse complement strand
CCTTCAAGCACTGCGGCATCGGGTCTGCGGCCCGCTTTTTCCCATTTCCGGCACACTATTTCAAGAGCCCGGGCAGATGAGACGATCGGTATCAGGGCCGTGTCTTTCGAAGGGTGGATAAGCGGCAGGTCTAGCGGCAATCCCGCCCCGGAGATGATAACGTCCGCGCCGGCATCAATGGCGCCTTTTACGGATTCCCGGTAATCCCGCGCAAGGGCAACCATTATATTTATCCCAACATGTTTTCCGCCCGCTTCCTTTGCAAGAGAGACCTCCTCAAAGGCCGCCTCATAAGAATTCACTCTTTTGCCTTTTCTTTTGGAAACTATCCGGTCCAGGCCGGCGCTGGAGATGATCCCCAGCCCCCCTTCCCTGGAAACCGCGGACGCAAGCGGGAACAGGGAAATACCCACCCCCATGCCGCCCTGCACGATGGGGACATCGATTTTCTTTCCTCTTATCACCAGAGATGGAAGTAAAATGCCAGAACTCCTGTGGAACAGATGAGAAGAAACCTCATGCGTTTAAAACCACGGTCTAGTATAACAGAAAAGACCTTTAACATGTGCCGGATGAAACTCATCCTTGACAGCATTTGCCTAAAGCTGATAGGATTAATTAATCAAAACTACTGTTGCCGGATGAAACTACGTCACTGTAACCCCCCTGAATACATTGGCTTTCTTCCCGAACACAGACAGAAAAAAAGGAGACTATGGAATTCCAGAAATTTAATTTTCATCCCCATGTTGCGGCCGGGGTAAAGGCCGCCGGGTATGCCACACCCACTCCGATTCAGCAGCAGGCAATCCCGCCGGCCATGCAAGGGCGCGATGTAATGGGGCTTGCGCAGACAGGAACCGGCAAAACCGCCGCATTCGTGCTGCCGGTCCTGGACAGGCTTATTCAAGGGCCGCGCGGCAGGGTGCGCGCCCTCATCATTGCGCCCACGCGTGAACTCGCGGAGCAGATCCACCAGTCTGTCCGCAGCCTCGGAAAAGAGACACGGCTTCATAGCGTCACGGTTTACGGAGGCGTGAGTTTCAATCTCCAGGCGGAGAAGCTAAAGCGCGGAGCGGAGATCGTTATCGCATGTCCTGGACGTCTGCTTGATCACATCACCCAGCGCACAATAAAATTGACGGACCTGGAAATACTCGTCCTTGACGAGGCCGACCGGATGTTCGACATGGGCTTCCTGCCCGATATCCGCAAGATCATGAAGCATGTCCCCGCGAAGCGCCAGACGCTCATGTTTTCAGCGACGATGCCAAACGACATCCGCAGACTTGCCCACGAGGTCCTGCAGGACCCGGTCACGATACAGATAGACCATACCGCCCCCGCCGATACCGTTGCCCATGCGCTCTACCCCGTCGGGCAGCACCTGAAGACGCCGCTTCTTCTTGACCTGCTTCGCGAGACCGGCACGGGGTCGGTCCTGGTCTTTACGCGCACCAAGCACCGGGCCAAACGGGTTGCGGCCCAACTCCTCAGGGCCGGCTACCGGAGCGCGTCGCTTCAGGGAAACCTTTCCCAGAACCGGAGGCAGGCGGCGCTCAACGGGTTCAAGACAGGCACCTATCAGATCCTAGTAGCCACCGACATAGCAGCCCGCGGCATCGACGTATCAAGCATTTCTCATGTCATCAACTATGACATGCCAGACACCACGGACGCCTACACGCACAGGATCGGCCGCACCGGCCGTGCTTCAAGGACCGGCGACGCCTTTACCTTCGTGACGCGGGAAGATGAGATCATGGTGCGGAGCATAGAGCGCGTGCTCGGAGAAAAGGTTGAAAGGCGTTTACTGGAAGGCTTCGATTATGAAAAACCTGCGTCGCACCCAGACACCGAGCCTGCCAGTCAATCCATGCCTCCCCATCGGAGCCAAAAAAGAGACTCGGCCCCAAAAGTCTGGAGCTTCGGAAAAAAGAGGCGTTAAGGTACAGGTACAGGCCGCGGCGGAAAACCCGGCCTGCCCAAAATTCCAATTCCCCGGCAGCCGCAATAGCCCAGCCCGAATTTTATTGAAGCTGGCAAAACATGCGACCCTCGCCTGACCGGAGATAGTGCTGGTAAACGCAATAGCCTCTTATTTTTTTATCGCCTCTTCATATTCCCGGGGCGAAGTGACCGGCAGATG
Organism: Nitrospirota bacterium; assembly: GCA_021813765.1. Taxonomy (GTDB): domain Bacteria; phylum Nitrospirota; class Thermodesulfovibrionia; order Thermodesulfovibrionales; family JdFR-88; genus JAKAEG01. The sequence continues at coordinate 11,181 of JAKAJM010000070.1, read as the reverse complement.
CTTTACGGATACTGCCAGCGACCATAATTCCTTGTCAGTGAGGGTTTTTTCAAATGAAGGCATCCCGGTTGTCTTTATCCCGTTGCGGATCACCCAGAAGATGTGTCTCACTGACAGGTCTTTGACTGATTTCATCAGGTCAGGTGGATGGGGATACATACCTTTCGCAAAGCCGGCTTGCTGCACGCCCGGAGCGCCGTGACACGGCTCGCAAGTTTCGTGAAACCTGCTGAATCCGGTGTAGGCGGGTACGTCCTTCACGTAGGCAGGGATCGCAACCTTGTCCGCCCTGGGGCGAATGCTGTTTCTCCGGACGGTTTTCAAGACCCAGACTATTGCCGGGGCGTCTGGTTTGCCTGCGGCCACATTGTATATTCCGGAGAAAATGAAGCCCAAAAAAAGAATCATCAGGACCAGCAGTGTTGAAAATACCGTGAGGAAAATCTTCATGGTGCCCTCCAGAGTAAAGGCATTGTAATCTAATAAGGCTGAGCTCCCTCCACCCCGGCCTTATTTCTTAATGGCTCTTACATTGTAGGGTAAACAGGGCTTTTTTCTCAGTGTGCCACATCACATGAAGAACTAAAAGACATGCAATCGCAGCCGCTTTCACAGCTGTTTACCCCTTCTCTGGAGCATCTTATAAGTGCCCAGGAGGACTGTAGCAGGGACAAACGCCCTCATTAACCGGTTTATAACATTTGAACCGATAAAGACTCTCATTTTAAAAAAAAGAAGGAGAGTCCTCTAACGGAACCAGAGGACTCTCCGGAGGGGGTTGGAAACTTTTAAAAACAAAGATTTCCTTTAGCCCGGCTTGTAAGCTCTATCAAGCTCATCGCGCCTTCTATTTCCACGCCTTCAAGCATATCCTCCTTATTCAGTTTCCTGTTGGCCATGCTCTGGGAACAGCATTGTATCCTTACTCCCATATCGATTGCCTCTTTTAGTCTCTGGCTGATGCTGGGCAACGCAGAATTCGGAGACTCATGCTTTTCAATTGCGCCTTTTACCAGCACATCGACAGCACCTTGGACACAGAAAAGCACGGTACTGTATTCGGCAGCCGCGGCAAGGGTCGAAAACATCAGCGCAGAACGGACGCGTTCCGGGGAATCGAAGCCGGAAGCGCAGAGAACTATGAAGAGTTCCTCCGGCGGTGCTTTAACTTTATCAGGCGCCTTCAATATCTTTGGCACGTCAGATATCCAGCTTTGATTCCAGTTTTACCGGCCTGGAGAGGGTGATGCCCACGGGAGAGGTCTTCATTACGTGGTCATGGAGCTCCTGCAGGGTCTTCTTATCTGCGGGGGAATCTATCCTTATATTCGCCCGAACCGTTTTGTATCCTGGCAGCTTGTCCATGTGCAGGCTCTCCGGCGGCTCGAGCCCGAGGAATCCAGGAAGGTCTATCTCTCCTTCCAGGTCGATATGTATCCCGTCAAGCTTTATCCCTCTTACCGCTGCATTCATCGCAAAACCTATTGTAAGGCATGCGCCATAGGCCTGAAGCACCATCTCCACCGGGTTTGCGGCCATATTGGTCCCGCAGAGCATCTCCGGCTCATCCACCTTGAGGGTGAACTCCCTGGAGCATGTCTGCACCTGGAAGCCTCCCTTCCAGTCGGTTGATGCCTTCCAGACCGTCTTGCCCATTTCCCATTTCTGTTTCACCGTCTCTACAACCTTGACCAGTTCATCAGTGTTCAGCCCGTTTATTACCGGCATTGCTCTACCTCCCCTATTGGGTTTTTGATTCTTATTGCATACTGGCAAAATCCTTGCCAGACACTTTTTCCCTTAAAAAGGCTGTTTTTAGTTTTTTTTAAAAAAGGGTTGATTGCAAAATGCAATCAATTTTCGGCTTACATCAGTAGATTTTAGGGAAATTTGCTTATAAAACAGCTTAAATTTATGCAAGCAAATAATTGCAAAATGCAATCATTTTTTGCCGTCTGAATATAGTTTAAGCTTTCTCCAAAGGGTTGTAGTATCGAGGTTCAATAAAACGGCCGCCTTTTTTCTGCTGCCACCGGCGATATCGAGCACTTTAAGGATATGTTCCTTTTCAACCTTGTCCATGGACAAATCCTGACCCGAGGCGCTCGCGGCAGCTATCTCCGCAGGCAGATCGCCCAGCCTGAGTTCTTCAGCCTCGGCCATCACCATTGCCCGCTCTATCGCGTTCTCAAGCTCTCTCACGTTTCCCGGCCATTCGTAATTCATTGCCGCATATAGCGCTTCCTTTGACGCCCTTTTAACGGATTTACAGAATTTTTTATTGAACTTGGAGATGAAATACTTGATAAGGGGCGGGACGTCCTCTCGCCTGCCCCTCAAAGCAGGCAGATCCAACCTGATGACGTTGAGCCTATAATACAGATCCTCTCTGAACCGCCCGGCCCGGACTTCCTCCTGAAGCTCGCGGTTGGTCGCCGCGATTATCCGCACATCCACCGTAACTGGTTTCGTATCTCCCACTTTGTAAAATGTCCTGTCCTGCATGAACCTTAGCAGTTTTACCTGCAGGGCCTTGCTCATTGCCTCCAGCTCGTCCAGGAACAAAGTGCCGCCCTCAGCCGCTTCAATCAGCCCTTTTTTGTTAGTGTTGGCTCCGGTAAAGGCCCCTTTCACGTAACCGAACATCTCGGATTCAAGGAGATTCTCGGGCAAAGCCGAGCAGTTTATGGCGAGAAACGGGTTTCCCTTCCGTAAGCTGTTGAAATGCACAGCCCGTGCGATAAGCTCTTTTCCAGTGCCGCTTTCTCCGGATATAAGTATGCTTGAAGGCACATTTATGATCTTCCTGACAAGGGCCAAAACCTCCAGCATCTTGCGACTGGAGGCTACGATACCTTCGAAGTCCTTGTGCTTGAGAGTATCTGCCTCCTTCCTGGCCGTTTCAAAAAGCAATGAGTTTTCTATCGAAAGCCCTATAGGCAGCGTGGCCGCGCGGAGCACATCCAGAAGGTCTTCATCCAGATCATAAGGCAAATGGCTTATCACGCAGAGCACGCCCACAACCTTGTCTTTCGCTTTTATGGGCAACCCGGCATAAAAATCCATCCCTTCTTTCCGGGCGCTCTCCCTGGTGAAACGGGGGTCCGCGGAGGCGTCCTTCAGGATAACAACTTCGCGGTCGAACTGCGCGATGTTGCCGCACATGCATTCGCCCAATTTCACCTTGTTTTTGGTCAGGTCCGTCACAAGCTCGTCAGAAAGGTTCCGGTACGTTACCGGTATCATATCCAGGGTTTCGTAATCGATAGTATAGATAACTCCGCTTTTGGCACGCATAAAGGCAAGCACCTTTTCTAGGACGTCATCGAGTATCTCTTTTAATTCAAGGGACTTGCCCACAGTAAGGGCGATGTCATAAAGGATGGAAAGCTTGCGGTTTTGTCTTTCCAACTGATCTTTTTGAGTATTCATTCCAATACCTTCTTCATTTTAACATTTGAGCAAATTGAAAAGCAGGGGAGAAAGACACTGGCATTTCTATTGCTAATGGAAGCAGGAGTAGTTCTGACAATAATCGAGGAGAGAAAATGGATAAAGTAAAAATTCTTGATGTGAAAGGTCTGGTGTGTCCGGCCCCGGCCATAAAAACCAAACTGGCCATTAACGAAATGGAAACCGGCGAGATATTGAACATTCTTGCTACGGACCCCGCTTCAAAAAATGATATTCCAGCCCTAATTGGCAGGCTTGGAAGCACGGTCCTCAGCATTACGGAACTGAAAGGGGTTATCTCCTTCCAGATCAGGAAATAGGAGCAGCATAAGTTATTTTGACTGGGGATCGATCTTCTCCCCGCTGACCGGACAAATCTTGTCCCGGCGTTTTTGGCCTTTTCGGAAGAAACGCTAGTCCCGGATGCTCCTTTTTTTAAATCCTTGCCCTGCGGAGCCTGAGGGCGTTGCCGATGACCGAGACCGAGCTGAAGCTCATTGCCGCGGCGGCGATTACGGGGCTTAAAAGTATCCCGGAAAAAGGATAAAGTACGCCTGCCGCGACAGGCACGCCCACGGAATTATAGACGAACGCGAAAAAAAGGTTTTGCTTTATGTTCTTCATCGTAGCCCGGCTAAGACGGATGGCGCGCACTATTCCCCGCAGGTCGCCTTTTACAAGGGTTACCCCGGCGCTCTCCATTGCCACGTCGGTGCCCGTGCCCATGGCGATGCCCACGTGCGCCTGGGCCAAAGCTGGGGCGTCGTTAATGCCGTCACCGGCCATGGCCACCATCCGGCCCTCGCCCTGAAGGCGTTTGACCACCTCCGCCTTCTGGTCCGGCAGGACGTCTGAGATGACCTCGTCTATGGCCAGCTTTGAGGCCACCGCCTGGGCGGTAATGCGGTTGTCCCCGGTCAGCATCACCACGCGTATGCTTTCCCCATGGAGTTCGTCTATCGCGCCCTTTGTGGTTTCTTTAATGGGGTCGGCCACCCCTATGAGGGCGGCTGCCTTGCCGCCGACAGCCAGGAACATCACGGTTTCGGCACCCTTTCTCATCTCTTCGGCCTTTGCCGAAAGCGCCCCGAAATCGGTCCCTGAAGACGTCATCATCGCCAGGTTGCCAAGCATCACGTTTTTCCCATCCACCTGGCCTGAGACCCCTTTACCGGCTATTGAATTGAAAGACGAGACGCTGCCTGCAACAACGCCCCTTTCCGCAGCTCCATTTACGATTGCCGCCGCAAGCGGGTGCTCGCTGCCCTTCTCTATTGAGGCGGCACAGTAAAGCACCGCCGTTTCGTCAAAGCCAGGAGCAGGGAAGACTTCGATCAGTTTCGGTTTCCCTTCGGTAAGCGTTCCGGTTTTGTCCACCACCAGTGTGTCAACTTTCTTCATAACCTCTATCGCTTCAGCGTTTTTGAAGAGGACGCCGCCGGTCGCCCCTTTCCCCGTCGCCACCATGATAGACACGGGGGTCGCCAGCCCCAGGGCGCACGGGCAGGCGATTATAAGCACGGCGACTGCGTTTATCAGTGCCAGGACCATCCTGGGCTGCGGACCGAACATTGCCCAGATGATAAAGGTCAGGATTGATATCCCCACCACCGCCTGAACAAAATACGCCGCGACAACATCGGCAAGCTTTTGTATGGGCGCGCGGCTCCTCTGGGCGTCTGATACCATTCGTACGATCTGGGAAAGGAGGGTCTCGGCACCCACTTTTTCAGCCCGCATAAGAAGTGTGCCGGAGCCGTTTATGGTTGCGCCTATCACCCTGTCGCCTTTTTTCTTTTCCACCGGGATAGGTTCGCCTGTTATCATGGACTCGTCTATGGAGCTGGCCCCCTCCTCGACGGTCCCATCCACAGGGACCTTTTCTCCCGGACGAATGCGAAGAAGGTCCCCCGGCTGCACCGTGTCCAGGGGGACATCCTCTTCGGTCCCGTCCGGCAGCACTTTGCGGGCCGTTTTGGGAGCAAGCCCAAGCAGTTCCCTTATGGCTGCGCCTGTCTTCGTGCGTGCCCTGAGTTCAAGCACCTGCCCCAGGAGGACGAGCGTTGTGATAACTGCCGCGGCCTCGAAATATGTCCCGACCCGGCCGCCCCCGGTGCGGAAAGAGGCCGGAAATATATCTGGGAAAAGCACTGCGACCACGCTGTAGACATAGGAGACAGAAACGCCAAGCCCTATCAGCGTGAACATGTTGGGGCTCCTGTTTATTACCGATTTCCAGCCCCGTACGAAAAAGGGCCAGCCCCCCCAAAGAACAACAGGAGACGCGATGGCAAACTCCGTCCAGTCAAGCACGGCCGGGTTTATCTTGATGGATAAAGGCAAATACTCCTGCATCGAAATTATAACAAGCGGCACCGTAAGGACCACGCTCAGCCAGAACCGCCGCGTCATGGAACGCAGTTCCGGGTTTTCCTCTTCCGCGGGAGCGGGGGTGCGGGGCTCCAGGGCCATGCCGCAGATAGGGCAGGTGCCAGGGGCGTCCCGGACGATTTCCGGGTGCATCGGGCAAGTCCATTCAGTTTTTGAAGTAACGGGCGGAGGGGTTTCCGGTTCGAGCGCCATTCCGCACCTGGGGCAGGGGCCCGGTTTCGGCTCTCTCACTTCCGGGTGCATAGGGCAGGTATAAACGGCGGTTTCTTCGGCTTTCTTTTGGGATCCTGTCATGATTTTTACTCCTGCGCTCCTTCCATTTTTTGTAAAGGACTCAGGCAGATCATACTTTAGTTTTTAACTTTACCGGCAGGATGTCAATGGACCATCAAAAAATGCCCGTTTATACTCCCGTTTTTAAGTCCAAAAGGCGACGCAGGCCGTCCAGACGTGAAAATAAGGGCCCCGCTTCAAGCCAACGCCGGCCGCCCCTTTGTATAAGTAAATGGCCCATGCCAAGTCAGGCTCGAACATACAGGTGGTGGGCGGCCAGTAGGCCTCTTTCACTTCATAAAGGGATGCGGCCCTGGGAGGGCCGGATTATGCCCGCTTGAATCAACCAGCGATTCAAGCTCGTTGATATTTGGCAGACTCCACCGCGCGTCCACTTGAAGGGCTGAAACAGCTTTAAGTGCTTCGTTCCAGGTCACTTGCCAGCCGGTCAAATCAGTCTTCATCATCCATCCAGGCCCGGTGAGACGGTCAAAATGACGATATCACCGTTTATTTCAAAACGGAGCTGGATTACAGGCGGGAGGGACAGAACGCGGACCGTATCAGGCGCAATTTAGGCGATGATCCGGCAATTCATGTGCCCGCCGTCTATTGGAAATACACCACCGGAAAGGTACCTGACCATGGAGGAGGTTTCCTGCGCATTTACTTCCTTCAGCCCTGGCAACCCGCGTCTTGTTTCTTTTGACATTCTTCCCGTTTGGCTATATATTTTGATTGAACCGTTCTTGTTTCCCAATAAGGTTTTGTTTTTACGTATTTCGGGATAAGTATGGCAAAAGCAGACTTGCTGTATTTAAAGCTCAGCAGATGACAACCAAACAATTCAAGAAAACCTATGAAGCCGGCAAGGATGGCATGATCAATATTTATCCATCTCTCTTTATACCGAAGGAAAAGGGCAAGCTCCGGCGTTTCATAAAAAAAGTCCTTTTTTTAAGGACAGGTGTTTTAAATTCCTGAAAAGATATAACTATCCGACAGTTTTTTATCCCCGTTTAACTGCGGGAATACAGGCAACAGATGCAGCGCTATTTTCCTTTTCCGACTCCTTTTTTGAAAGAACGCTCTTTCTGATTTAGTGATCTTTTCTATCTCCGCCGGGACGCTGCCCTTTGAAGGAAAGGAGGTGTCTTTTCATGGACACTTTGGCCCTGAGCAGATGGCAGTTTGCGATCACCGCCATGTTCCATTTCATCTTTGTCCCCCTCACCCTTGGCCTCTCCATACTTGTAGCCTGGATGGAGTCCCGCTACGTGGCTACCGGGGAAGAAACCTTTCTGAAGATGGCGAAATTCTGGGGAAAGCTCTTCCTCATCAATTTTGCCCTTGGGGTGGTGACAGGCATTACCATGGAATTCCAATTCGGCATGAATTGGTCCGCTTACTCCAGATATGTCGGAGACATCTTCGGCGCGCCCCTAGCCATTGAGGCCACACTGGCTTTTTTTCTGGAGTCCACGTTCATAGGCCTCTGGGTATTCGGCTGGGACAAGGTCTCAAAAAAAACGCATGCGGCTGCCATCTGGCTTGTGGCCCTGGCCACCAACCTTTCAGCCCTCTGGATACTGCTTGCCAACGGGTGGATGCAGCACCCGGCCGGGTACGTCTTAAGGAACGGCAGGGCCGAGATGACAAATTTCTTTGCCGTTGCCACAAACAGCTACGGATGGCTTAAGTTCCTGCATACCGTGCTTTCGGGTTATGTGGTGGCGGCATTCTTCGTGATGGGCATCTCTGCCTGGCACCTGCTTAAAAAAAACGAAGTGAACTTTTTCAGGCATTCTTTCCGGATAGGTGCTTCCTTCGGGCTTGCAGCCTCCCTGCTTGTGGTCCTTGCGGGGGACTTTCATGCCAGGGAAGTCGCGGAGACGCAACCTTCCAAATTCGCAGCCATAGAGGCAAACTGGAAGACACAAAGCAATCGCGCCTACAGCCTGGTGCGCATCCCGGATGTAAAGCGCGAGAGAAACTATATCGACACCCTGAAGATACCGGGGCTTTTAAGTTTTCTTGCCTTTGGTTCGACAAAGGCAAGGATTACGGGACTGAAGGACATCCGGGCAGACCTGCGCCCTCCGGTCATGATCACGTTTCTCAGTTTCAGGACGATGATCACACTGGGTTTTCTGTTTATAATCCTTGCGATTTTCGCATTTGTCTATTCGAGACGGCGGGAGCTTGAGACCAGGAGGAGGTTCCTTTATATAATGCTTTATGCGATACCATTGCCCTACATAGCCGCCCAGCTTGGCTGGATCGTTGCCGAAGTGGGAAGGCAGCCATGGATAGTTTACGGGGTGCTGAAGACTAAAGACGCCGTTTCCAGCGCGGTAAGCCCCGCGCAGGCGTGGACCTCTCTTGCCGCTTTCACTGTGGGCTATGGGGCTCTTGCCGTGGTAGACGTATATCTGCTTGGGAAGACGGCCAGGAAGGGCCCTGATGATCTCGTTGCGGGCTACGGCGCCGCGGCTCCTGCCGGGGAGGAAAGACCATGATATTCCGGGTGATATGGTTTATTTTGTGGACTGTCCTGTGGGCGGTCTATTTCATGCTGGACGGGTTCGATCTTGGCGCTGGAATGCTCTATCCATTTTTTGCCAGGGATGAAAACCTGAAAAAAGACATCCTGAACACCATAGGGCCTGTCTGGGACGGAAACGAAGTATGGCTTATTACAGCGGGCGGAGCCACGTTCGCGGCGTTCCCCACCACCTACGCCCTTATGTTCAGTTATCTGTATTCGGCCATGCTCCTGCTGTTGTTCTCTCTTATCGTAAGGGGAGTGGCGCTTGAATTCAGGGGAAAGGCGGAAGGCCAAAACTGGGGCAAAACCTGGGATTTGGCGTTCTTTCTGGGAAGCTTCCTCGCAGCCCTGCTTCTGGGGGTGGCCTTTGGTAATATATTCAAGGGGTTGCCGATGGACGCCCACGGCTACCACGGCAGTCTCCTGGGGCTGCTGAACCCTTACGGCCTGCTTGCAGGCGTCCTTTTTGTCCTGCTTTTTGCGGTGCACGGCGCTCTGTGGCTTTCAATAAGACTGCCGGGGATCGACAAAGCCAAAAAGGCCTCTGCGCTCGCGGGGCGGCTCTGGTATCCACTGCTGCTTGCAGCCGCGGGCTTCCTCGTGTACACCGCCTTTGCCACGCACTTATACGCCAATTATCTGGGCTATCCGCTTCTGTGGGTCCTGCCCGGCATTGCCGCTGCGGCCATCCTTCTTATAAAGTTCCTGACCCTGACCGGACGGGATATGGCGGCCTTTCTCGCCTCCTGCGTAACAATCGTTGCTGTGGTCTTTACCGGGGTTGCCGGGCTTTACCCGGACCTGATACCTTCAAGCCTTGATCCGGCCTACAGCCTCACTCTATTCAATTCGTCCTCCAGCGTCTATACGTTAAAGATAATGACAGTAGTGGCTGTTGTCTTTGTTCCGGCGGTCATTATTTACCAGTTCTGGATTTATCGCATATTCGGACGCACAAACACATCCGGCCGGGCAGAGAAAGAAAAAGCGGCATACTGATGCCGCTCGGATTGTTTTGTCTTATCGGCAAAATATGAAAATTGACGCCCTCAAGCTTTTTCTGAACCGTATAGTTGCGTAAATTTATCATGCGAAAGTCTTCAAAAAAATGTTGCCAGCCTTCGGTTTGCAGGCTGATTTCCAGCACCGGCAGGAATTCACTGTCAGTGAACTCCTGCCGGCCGGAATGACGTCTTCAAAGGAATGAAGCGTTAGGGTGAATGTCACTGTCCACGGTTAAACTTCCATAACCGGGATATCGTAATGGACTTTATAAATGATTTCGCCCATGAACTCAGAAAGCGATCTGATATTGGCAAAAGGCAAGCCGATAAAGCTGCCCGATTGCGGTATGCTGTCCGTGGTGACTACTCCCCGCAGGTTATAACGTGAATGCAATTCAATAAGTTTTTCCAGCGCCGTACTTATGCAAAGATTGTGAGTCACTCCAAAATATATCTCTTCGATTTTTCTTTCTTCCACAAGTTTTTTCACAAGGGCATGAATGGTCCCGCCAGTGCTGATCATATCGTCAAGAATTATGGCCGTCCTTTTCCCTTCAAAATCGCCGATGATTTCATGAACCACGGCTTCCTCCCTGCGAGGGCGATATTTTGAGGCTATGGCGCTGCTGATTTCAAGGTTACGGCCGAATTCAGCAACAAACTTCGCGGCGCCCGGGTCCGGGGCAACGGCAATTACATCACTGCGTGCCCTGAAGCGGGAGAATTCTTCTATGAATATTGGAAGAGACTCGAGGCTAAACACGGGTATTTTTCCGAAAAAGCCGTGGACTTTGCTATGCGGGTGGATGGTGATAAGACCGTCGATTCCGGACTCCAGCAAAAGGTCGGCAATGAGCTTCACGGTTGTCGGCTCCCTTTTCAGCCGCGTGGGATTGTCCTGCCGCGCATATGCCAGGTAAGGCAAAACAGCGATTATGCGCCTTGCCCCCCATTCCCTGAAAGCCCTCACGGCGATCAGAAAAGACATGAGATTCTGGTCCACGCAGCGCTGGGATTCTGGCGTATGAAGCGCCTGGCATACAAACACATCTTTTCCGCCTGCATCAATTTCCAGCCTTACGCATGTCTCTGAATCGGAGAACCGGAAATCTATGTCCCCAAGATAGTCCACGGTATCACAGGAGCAAGCATCCGCTGCTAAATGTCTGCATCGCTCCGCGAAACGGGCCCCCAGATAAGATCCGGCTCTGCAGCTGGCGATCAGCAGTCCGCCCCGGCCAGATTCAATGCTCCTCGAATTTCCACGATCAGGCTTATCTGGTGCGGAAGGCAAAACGGGTTTCTCTCCGGTTGCGCTCATGACAATCTCGCCTCTTACTTATTTCTTAACGGAAGAAACTGGTCCAGTCAATAGCTAGTGTATTGCGTCGTAAATCTCTTTACATTAGAAAGCTCCAAGAAATAAATCCGTTTTTTCGTCATTCCCGAGGTCTTAATCGGGAATCCAGTGACTTTGATTTTTTTTTGCCGGCCATAAGACAACGTCGCTGG
>JAKAJM010000069.1 GCA_021813765.1 Nitrospirota bacterium | reverse complement strand
CGCGGGAGCGCTTCTGGACATAGGGCGATTGCGCCCGCTTTGCGATTATCCCCTCCATTCCCTTTCCGCACAGCCTTTTAAAAAGGGCCTGTCCGTCCGAGAAATGCCGGGTGTACCTGAGGGGCCCGCCCCAGGAAAATGCGTTTTTAAGCATCCCCTTCCTGATCCAAAGAGGCAGGGCCATCAGGTCCCTGCCTTCCATATACATGAGGTCGAAGAGGTAATAGAACACCTCTATGCCAGTGCCCAGGGATCTTTTGGGGTCTGATATCTGCATCCGGGGCTGAAGCCTTTCGAAGCTGGGAATGCCGTTTTTAAAAGCTACGACCTCCCCGTCCGCTATGAAGTCGTCTGCGGGCTGACCAAGCAGGGCGGAGACGAGCTCCGGATAATTGCCGTCCAGGCTCTTTCCTCCCCTTGAAAACAGCCGCACGTACGCTCCCCTCCTGAAGGCGATGCAGCGCTGCCCGTCAAACTTGGGCTCGAATATCCATTCTTTTTCTTTTTTGTTTTTTTTGCCTTTGCTTTCAGGCGGCGGGGCTTTTGCGCTCCCCGCAAGCACGGCGAGCATAGGGAAAAGCCTTGAGGGCTGCGGCCTTTGGACTGTCTTCCTTAAGGCATCCTCGAGTTCGGACATTTTACCTGCGGCAGGTCCCTATTCCTGGCGCTCCCTGGTCTCTTCCTGCTCCTCCAGGGCCCTTTTAAGTTCAAGGAACCTGAGCAGGCCCGTCTTGGTTATGAGCCCTACGAAGCGTCCGTCTTCCATGACAAGGAGCCTGCCGTCCTGCCTCATCCGGCCGAAGGCCTCGGTAAGCGGGGTGTCTGGCGAAACCAGGAACTTGCCGCTTATGGGCGTCATGACCTCCCGTACGGACTTTGCGGGCAGAACGTCCGCCGGGATGCCCAGCACGTCCGATATGGAGACCACACCCACGGGGGTGGCATCCTCGAACACCGGGAACCCCTTGTAGCCGTAATGAAGGAAATAGTCTTTTATCAGCCTGTCCAGTGGCTCCCCGGGCTGCACCTTCACGACGTCGCGCACCATTATGTCTCCCACCCGGGCGGCCTCAAGCATGTGCCTCAGGACCATTTCCCGGTAGCCGCTCTGCGCCACGCTCCTAAGGAATATGCCAATGAACACCAGCCACAGACCGCCTATGAGGGCGCCGGCCAGAACCTGCAGACCGCCCCAGACGATCAGGAACACCGCGAAGATCTTCCCTATGTCCGCGGCCAGTTTTGTGGCCTTGCTTAAGGACCCCTTTTTGGCCCAGTAAATGGCCCTGAGCACCCTGCCGCCGTCAAGCGGGAAACCTGGTATCAGGTTGAATACGCCAAGGGCCGCGTTCACCAGCGCAAGATACGCCAGCACCGCTATGACTATCGGGTTAAGGGCCAGCCGGCCGGCAAGCAGACTCAGTGCGTAAAAAAAGCCCGCCAGGACAAAACTGCAGGCAGGGCCGGCAACGGCGATCCTGAGCTCGCTTCCCGGGTCTTTGGCCTCTTCCCCCAGCTGCGACACGCCGCCGAACACAAAGAGGGTTATGGACGGCACCGAAAGCCCATGCCTTATGGCCACAAGCGAATGAGAGACCTCATGTGCAAGAACGGAGGCAAAAAAAAGGATCGTGGCCGAAAGCCCGGCGATCCAGTATACGGACGTCTTCTCCCTTGGAAAGGCATGCGGGAAATATCCGGCCGAAAGACTCCACATTATAAGGAAAAAGATTATGAACCAGGAAAAATCTATGGCTATCTGTATGCCGGCTATACGGAAAAGCTTTATGCCGCCTATACGGTTTTTGTTACCCTCGCTCCTTGAAGGCGCGCCGCCGCCCATAGGGATGTTACCTCCGTTCCTGATTTAGATTATAGGTCAGATAGGGATGCATGCAAACCGCCCGCCGGATAAAAAACGTCCGCAGCCGGCATGAAGCCCGCAGCCAGGGGGCCATGCCCATATAAAGCCCCGCCTGGAAGGCGCTCAGGCGCGGACGAGCAGGGCCGGAGGGACCTGGAAATACCCCGTCCTTCCTGGCCTCTTCATGGCCTCCGGTTTTGACAACAAGGCGCTATTTTGTTATTTTAGAGGGATGACGGCGAGCGTAATCGGCAATAAAAAGCTTGTTACGGCAGCCAATTTCCTTCTTGCAGGCCTGCTTGCCTTAACCTGTATTTTCCTTATAAGAGATTTCATATCTTTCAAACTTGGCGGCGAGGCCCTGACGCCAGGGACAAAAACCGCCTCCCCATTGTCACAGGCGGGCCAGCCAAGGCCGGGGCTTCTCGATTATGCACCCATAGCCAAGGACAATATATTCGGCTTTCCGCCTATGGACCTGAAACCCCTTACGGCCTCCTCCGCGCAGGCAGCGCCCGCGTCGGTAAACCTCATAGGCACCGTTTCCGGGGCGGAGGGTTATGCCGTGGTGCTCAGGAACTCAAAAGAGGAGCTTTACAGGGCCGGGCAGACGATACCAGGGGTCGGGTACCTTAAGGCGGTCAAAAAAGATTCAGTCGATATCAGGGCGGACCAGGGCGATATTAATCTCAAGATCAGGGCTCTTGCCAATATTGAAAACGCCACCGCCGCCCCGGCCGGACAATTGTCCCAGCCCGCGCAGAGCCGGTTTGTAACCAGTTCCGGGCAGGACTCCTACGTCCTGAACAAAAGCGCGGTTGAAGGCGCCATCAGGAACCCCTCAAGCATACTCGCGGACGCCCGCATGCTGCCAAACATGGTAAACGGCAGGCAGGAAGGGTTCGTCATGAGAGAGGTAAAGCCGGGGGGCCTTTTCAGCTCCCTGGGGCTGCAGAACGGGGACATCCTCCTGAAGGTGAACAACAATGAGATCACCGGACCGGACATGGCGCTCAGGGCATTTACAGCGCTCAGGGGGCTCGACAGGGTGGACCTCGACATCATCCGGGGCGGCCAGAAACTAACACTTACTTACCAGATAAAATAAAAAACTGAGAAAGAAAAAGAAAAAAACCAATTGCTAAGGAAAACAACGCTCATCACATTGTTTGTGCTTCTGCTTTATGCCCAGGCATGGGCCGCAAAGAAGATCACCCTGGATTTCGTGGACGTGGACCTCTCCACATTCGCAAAGTTCGTAAGCGATACTACAGGCAAGAACTTCATTTTCGACAGCCGGCTGAAGGGCAAGGTGACTGTCATAACTCCAAGCGGGATAAGCAAGAAGACCACGTTCAAGCTCTTTACCTCGGTCCTTAACCTGAAGGGTTTTACCCTCCAGCCAGTCGGTTCGAACGTGTACAAAATCATCCCCGTCTCGGACGCAAGGCAAAACGGCCTTCCCGCCATGACAACGCAGATAAACGAGAATTACGTGGTAAGGCTCATTCCGCTCAAGTATATCTCCCCTTCCGATGCGGTAAGGTTTTTGAGCCCGGTAGTATCAAGGGACGGCTATATAGCCGCCTTCAACCAGGGCAATTACCTTCTGGTAATAGACACCGGCCTTAATATAAGCAAAATACTGGGGATACTGGACGTTATAGACAAGGCCCCGATCGCCCAGCAGAGCGAGGTCGTTTTCCTCAAGCACGCAAGCGCCCAGGATGTTGCCCGCATACTGAACGAGGGTATCCCCAAAAAAACGCCCACCGGGCCGGACCATGCAATTGCAGACCCGAGGCTGAACGCGGTGATCCTCATAGGCGACCAGGTGGAAAAAGAGACGATGAAGCGGCTCATAACGCTGCTTGACGTCCAGTCCAAGCTGGTCCTGAGCGGCATTCACGTCTATTTCCTGGAGCATGCGGACGCCACAGAGCTGGCAAAGACCCTCCAGGACCTCATAAAAGGCAAGGCGGCTGCCGCCCCGGGGGGCAGGCCGCAGGCCGCGGTCCCGCAGAAGATCAGCATAACGCCCGACAAGGAAACGAACTCCCTTGTGATCGCGGCTTCGCAGGCGGACTACCAGAGCCTCCTGCCGGTGATAAAGAAACTGGACCGGGCCAGAAGCCAGGTTTACGTGCAGGCGATGATAGTGGAAGCGTCCCTGAGCGACCTGCTGACCCTGAACGCCCAGTGGCGCGCAGCGGCCACAAAAGGCGGCCAGCCCCTCTTTATCGGCGGCGTAGGCACGATTGACGCAAATGCCATCCAGAACATCGTGAGCGGCCTTTCCGGCGTCAGCGTGGGTGGGCTTGGAAATATCCTGAATGTCCCGGTGACCACAACCGTGAACGGGGTCATACAGACATCCACCCTGAGCATCCCGGGTTTCGCCGCACTGTTTAACCTAAGCCAGTTCCGGGACGCAGTGCACGTCCTTAGCACCCCTCAGATATATACCTCCGACAACCAGGAGGCCGAGATACTGGTGGGCCAGAACATTCCTTTCCCCGTCAGCAGCCAGACAACCCCCTCATCCACAACAGGGGTCATAAGCTCCGTGGAAAGACAGGACGTTGGCATAAAGCTCAAGATAACGCCGCATATAACGGAAGGGGATGTCGTAAAGCTGGACATCTACCAGGAGATATCAAGCGAAGTCGCCCCGTCGGTCTCCGGGTCCAACCTTGTGACCCTCCTTTCAACGGTGGGGCCGACCCTTGACAAACGGTCCACCAAGACTTCCGTGTTCGTAAACGACGGGCAGACGATAGTCATAGGCGGGCTCATGTCCGAAAACGACGAGGACACCGTAACGAAGGTGCCGATCCTGGGAGATATCCCCATACTGGGCAACCTGTTCAAGTACAGGACGGTAAACAAACAGAAAACGAACCTGCTGGTGTTCATCAGCCCCACCGTGATACGGACGCCCGATGACATAGGCAAGCTCACTACGGAAAAAACGGAGGCCTTCGGGAAGAAGACCGGCACTTACATAAAAGGGGAACTTTTTGTTAAATTCAGGGATGGGGTATCCGACGAGGATGCCAGGCGCATACTGGGCAGAGAGGGCATTGAAGTGGTAGTGACGAACGGCAACCTCTACCTGGTGAAATTCTCACCGGACAGGGACGTAATGGATGTTGCCCGTAAGCTGCGGAAGATGCCGCAGGTCCTTAGCGCAAAGCCCAATTATAATGTTGTCACCAAAGAGGGAGAATGAGCAAAGCCGTAAAGATAGACAGGATATCGGAAGAAGACGTCGAGCTGCCGCTTCTGGCCTCCGTCCCCCTTTCCTACGCCAAAGGCAACATGCTTATGCCGCTGCGCAGGGAAAACGGAGACCTTGTGGGTGCGGTCTCGGGCCAGGAAGGGGTTTTTGCCCTCTTCGACCTGGCCAGGGAGATGTCTCTTAAGCCAAAGGCCCTTTGGGGGGACAGGGCGGTTGTGCAGGAGGCGATAAACCGGTATTACGGGCAGCTTGGCAGCGCCAAGGACGTTATGGCCGACATCAGGGAGGACGATCTTTCCTCCGTCGCCACTGAGTTTGAAAGGCCCAAGGACATACTTGAGCTCACGGAAGAGGCCCCGATAATAAGGCTGTTGAACGCCCTTTTAAAGCAGGCGATGAAGGACAGGGCAAGCGACATCCATATAGAGCCTTTCGAAAAGGAGCTGGAGGTAAGGATACGGGTTGACGGTGTGCTCAAAAAGATACTCACCCCTCCCAAGATCATACAGGACGCCCTGGTAAGCAGGGTCAAGATAATGGCAAACCTGGACATAGCGGAAAGGCGCCTGCCACAGGATGGCAGAATAAGGCTCCTTGTCGGGGGAAAGGACATAGACATCAGGGTATCCCTTATCCCGACCATCCACGGGGAGCGCGTGGTCATGAGGATACTGGACAGGCGGGGAGGCTCCATAGGGCTCACGGACCTGGGAATGGACAGTCTCATGAGGGAGCAGTTCGAGGGGCTTCTTTCAAGGCAAAACGGCATTATCCTGGTCACCGGCCCGACCGGAAGCGGAAAAACGACCACGCTCTACGCGGCGCTGCGGAAGATATTTTCCGAAGAAAAAAATATCGTCACCATAGAGGACCCGGTGGAATACGAGCTCTCGGGCATAGGACAGATACAGATAAACCCGAAGGTGGGGCTCACGTTCGCCTCCGGCCTGCGCTCGATCCTCCGCCAGGACCCGGACGTCATAATGGTGGGCGAGATAAGGGACCTGGAGACCGCGCAGATAGCCATACAGGCATCCCTCACAGGGCACCTTGTGCTTAGCACCCTGCATACAAACGATGCCGCCTCCGCGATAACAAGGCTCATAGACATTGGCGTGGAGCCGTTTTTAGTGGCATCTTCCCTGGCAGGCGTCCTTGCGCAAAGGCTGGTGCGAAGGAACTGCTCCTATTGCAGCGTGCAGAGCGGGGGCGAGTCTTCCGGAGGCATAATGATGCAGGAGGCCCACCTGGCGCAAGACGGCACGTCCGCAAGGGGAAGGGGCTGTGAACGGTGCGGAGGCTCCGGCTATCTGGGCAGGGCCGGGATATTCGAGTTCCTCGAAGTGGGTCCGTCCATAAGGAAGCTCATCACGGAGAGGGCCGACTCAAAGAGCATTGCCGAAAAGGCCGTCTCCGAGGGGATGAGGACACTGAGGAAAGACGGTCTCCTGAAAGTCCAGACAGGCCTTACTACCCCTGAGGAAGTTTTCAGGGTAACTCAAAAAGACGATGCCGTCATTCAGGTATAAGGCGTACGCGTCCTCGGGCAGCGAGACCTCCGGCACCATAACGGCGGAAACCGAAAAGCAGGCGGTCCTGAAGCTCAAGGAGCAAGGCGTTTTCCCTCATCAGATCAGCCTGCGCAAGACAGCCGCCTCCAGGGTGAAACCCGAGACCCTGCCCTTCATAACCAGGCAGCTTGCGCTGCTTACCGCATCGGGCGTGACAGTCCTTGACGCCATGAGGGGACTGTCCACCGAAACAAAGGGGCACTGGGGCGACCTGCTTGGCAACATAGCAGATGACGTCTCCTCCGGGATGAGCCTTTCCCGGGCCCTTGCGCAATATGCGGTCTTCCCGGAGTTTTACGTGAAGATGGTCGCATCCGGAGAGGCCAGCGGCGCGATGGACACCGTCCTCAGGAGCCTGGCCGACTTCCTGGACGAGGAGGCAAGGACAAAGGCAAGGGTGAAGGCCGCCCTCATCTACCCGGCCTTCATGGTGATGGTGGGCGCGGTGATACTTTCATTCATATTTGCCTTCGTGATGCCAAAGATAACAAGGATATTCCGCGACTCCGGCAAGGCCCTGCCGCTTGCCACCAGGCTTCTCATGTTCATAAGCGGCATCTTCATAAACTACTGGTGGGCCATCTTCCTGCTTGTGATAATCGCGGGCTACTGGCTCAGGCACTACTACCGGAAAAACAGGCTGAAGATAGACGCCCTGCTCATGGGCTCCAAGCTCTTGAAGAGCCTCTACCTGAGCAGGTTCACGCGTGCGCTGGGCTTTTTGCTGGACGGCGGCCTTCCGGTGCTTAAGGCCCTGGAGCTCTCCGGCCCGTCAAGCGGCAACCTGCATATTGAAAAAGAGGTGATGGAAGCCAGGCAGAGGCTTTCGGAGGGAGCGGAGCTGTCCCAGGCGCTGCAAGGGTTTCCCCATGTCTTCACTCAGCTTCTTGCCACCGGCCAGAAGAGCGGCCACCTGGGAGAGGCTGTAAAAAAAGCCGCCACCTCCTATGAGGAGGATTTCAAAAGGCGGTTGGACAGGTCGCTTGCGCTGCTTGAGCCCTCCATGATCCTCATAATGGGGGGTATCGTGGGCTTTATAGTCCTTGCGGTCCTGCTGCCAATATTCGAGATGAACCAGCTTGTGAAGTAGGACGTGCGGCTTCAGACGGCAAGCCTGCCAGATCAGGCTTTTACTTTTCTCTCCAGGTATTCTTTCAGCACCGTGGCGTTGTTGCAGGCCTCGTATTTTGCTCCGTAGAGCAGCGTGACGGTGCCCTCCCTGCCCTTGCCTTCCAGTTCGGAGACCATGCCGCTTTTTTCTTTAAGCTCCCTGAAATAGCGGTCCCTAAACTCCGCGCATTTTTCAGGCTCGTGCCCGAACCATTTCCTGAGCCCGGTGCTTGGCGCTATTTCCTTCATCCAGATGTCCACGCCTGCCTGCTCTTTTTTGAGCCCCCGCGGCCACACCCTGTCCACGAGGACCCTCAGCCCATCGCCGCGCTCCGGTTTTTCATAAACCCTTTTTATTTTGATCATGTCCCCTCACCCAGAACCTATCTCAAAATCGCTTCCGTTTTTTCCGGCAACCGTTTCATTTAGGTTTTCCCCTTTGTTTTGACCCTGTATGGTATTTTTGTTTTTTCTCAAGGGAAAGCCTCTGCCGCATTTTCTCCAGCGTGGCCTGCAGATACCGGTTGTATCCCTCCGGGCTCATCCAGCCCTTCGGGCAGGGCACGCTCTCAAGCTCGCCCCTGGTAAACATAAGAAACTGCGAAGTCCTGCCGGACATCCTGCGCACGCGCACCCTGTATCCGCGTTTTTTTGCAGACACTTCACGCACCCTGGCTATGCGTCCGTCTGGGGTTTTCACACAGTCCCCCGGGCTTATGTCGTCCAGTCTATCCATTCAGATCAAATTGAAAAATAAAACCCTCCGATCTAAATTCTATCGCAAAAAAAACGGACAGTACACAGGGAAACTGCGGCAGGCGGAAGCGGAAAAACAGAAGTTTGACAACTGCCCGTTTTAAGCGTAAATAAAAGATAACGGGCAAAGAAAAGATCCAGCCGGAAGAATTGCCGGTATAAAACCGGGCTCAGACCTTTAATTACAGGGAAAGGGGGATTTTTTCCATGGCCATCTACGTCATCCTAAGCAAGCTTACCGATGAAGGAAGAAAGACGATAAAGAGCAAACCCCAGAGGATATTTGAAGTGAACAAGGAGCTTGAGACCATGGGGGTGAAGGTCAAAGAACAGTTCGCCCTCCTGGGACCCTATGATTTTCTTAACATAGTGGAGGCCCCAGACAACGAGACAATACTTCATGTGTCCGTCGAGCTTGGCTCAAGGGGAAGCATTCAGATGCTCTCTATGCCCGCGCTGACCATAGACAAATTCATAGCGGGGATATGAAAAAGGGCCCTTTGACCGCCAGGGCCTTTTTTTTCACGTTCCTTACGGCCGCCTTATGCCTCGTTTTTCCGTGCAACTCAAGGGGCGCTGCAAGAACAAAAGCCGCCGCTTACCACCAAAATAAAATCCTTCCCGTCCTGCCCTCCGGATTTGAAAAAAACCTTGGGCAGGCCCCCCGCGGGGCAGGCTTTCTTTCACGCGGTAAGGGGTATGCCATTCTCTTTGACGCAAAAGGAGCCTCAATATCGGTTCGGGCAGACGAAACGGCAAAAAGAAAAAGATCCCCGGAAGAGGGGAAAAAAGTAAATGCCCGGGAGGTCCGCAAAAAAAAGAGAAGTGTGGTCCTTAGAATGGATTTCGAGGGAGAAGCGAACAACGTCACGCTGGCCGGAGCAGGAATGCTGCCGGGCAGGACCAGCTATTTCATGGGCAGGGGCCCAGGCAAATGGATAACCGGCGTCCCAAGCTTTGCCAGACTGTACTACAAGGGCCTCTATCCCGGCATCAGCGCCGTTTTTACAGGCATGGCCTCGCCGGCAGCGGCGGACAAAAAGATAAAAGCAAAGGCAGAAAATCTGCGGGTGGATTTCATCCTGCAGCCGGGGGCCGACCCCGGCAGGATCACGCTCCGCTTCCCGGGCTCGGAACTCTCCCTGGACAAAGACGGCGGCCTTATCGTGCGGGCCGGCGGCCTGAAAGCTCTCCTGCTTAAAAGGCCCTGCATATACCAGGAGAAAGCGGGAGGGGGAAAGGTGCCGGTAGACGGAAGGTTCGTCATCACCGGGAAAGACCGCGCCGCTTTCCGGATCGCCCACTACGACAAGAAGCGGGCCCTTGTAATAGACCCGGACCTTCTTTTCTCCACATTCCTTGGCGGCGCATCGGCGGACCAGGGGCGGGGCATCGCGGTTGACACCAGCGGCAACATTTATGTAACGGGATTCACGTCTTCCACCAACTTCCCGCTGGTGAGCCCGGTAAAATTCTTCTCCGGCTCAACCGACGCCTTCGTGACCAAGATATCGCTGTCTCCCACTCCGCACGTCGTTTACTCGACCGTCCTTGGCGGAAGCGCGGCCACTCAGGCAAACGCCATAGCCGTGGACTCCAGGGGGGAAGCCTTCATAACGGGCTATACCAGCTCGCCCGATTTCCCGGCAGTATCGCCGCTTCAGCCTTCTCTTCTGGGAAGCCGGAACGTGTTCATAGCGGAACTCTCCGCGGACGGCAGCAAGCTGCTCTTTTCAACTTTTTTTGGAGGGGGAGCCGATGATGAGGGAAAGGGCATAGCGCTTGATACCTCTAACAACATTTACGTAACCGGATTTGCGACATCCACCAATTTCCCCGTCCTTAATTCCCCGCGCGCGCTGCCATCCCTGTCGGACGCCTTCGCCCTTAAAATACTTGCCGGGGGCTCGAAACTCGGCTATTCGGTGCTCCTTGGCGGCCAGGGCAACGATGCCGGGGCGGGAATCGCGGCGAACCCGTCCGGAGACGCCTATGTCACAGGCTCCACAAGCTCCACGGATTTCCCGACGGCAAACCCAAGGCAGGGGCTGCTGCGCGGCAGCCAAAACGCCTTTCTCACGGAGCTGGACCCTACCGGCAAGATACTTTTTTCCACTTTTCATGGGGGAGGGGCAAGCGACGCTGCTGCGGCGATAGCTCTGGATTCCCAGGGAAACGCATATATTGCCGGAAGCACCACCTCCCCGGATTTTCCGGTGCTGAACCAGATACAGACCTACCGTGGAGGCAAAGACATCTTCCTCTCCAAGTTCAGCTCCGGCGGGACCCTCATCTATTCCACTTTTCTGGGGGGCTCCGCCGATGATTCGGCCGCCGGCATCGCAGTGGACGAATTCGGAGAGGTCTTTATCACCGGGCAGACGATATCCACAGACTTCCCCCTTATGAACCAGGTGCAGGGGATCGAGGGCGGCCTGAACGCCTTCATGGAGGAGGTCAACCCTGCGGGAAGCAGCCTCATCCTCTCCACCATCCTCGGGGGAAGCTCCACCGACTCCGGCGCCGCCATAGCGCTCGATGCTTCGGGAAACGCCTTCGTCACGGGCTCAACCGACTCCACGGACTTCATGATCAAAAGCCCCATATTCGGGTACGCGGGCTCCACGGATGCCTTCGTCTCCGAGATATCAAATCCAAACCAGCCTCCATCAGCTCCCTCGCTCATAAGCCCCGCAAACGGACTGACCGGGCTTGACTCATCGGTCACTTTCACGTGGTCCAAATCCACAGACCCGGATGGGGACCCCGTGACATACCAGTTTTACCTTTGCACCAACCAGAGCTTTCAGAGTTGCCCTCCGGTGCAGCTTGCCTCTAGCAAAGACGTCCGCCCGCTGGAAGGCCCGCAGCTTTCCATAGTATTATTTGCGGCCTGCCTGTTCGGGGCGCGGAGGAGGAGAAAAACGGTCCTGCTGCTTATGATAATTGCGCTTGCTGCCGGGATGGCCGCGTTCTCCTGCGGCGGCGGAGGCGAGGCGCAGCCGCCAAATACCGTGCAAAAGACCGTTACCGGACTCCAGAGCGGCACGACATATTTCTGGAAGGTGGCTGCGCTTGACGACAGGGGAGCAAGCGCGGAAAGCGGGATCAACTCCTTTACGACCCGATGAAACTAGAGATATCCCTCCTGGTCATAGAATCCGTGCTGCTTCTTTTCACGGTGCTCCTTCTGCTGGACAGCATAAAGGAGGGCCGTGGCAGGGAAAAACTCCTTCTGGAGGTGGAAAAGGCCACAAGGACCTTCACGAGAATAGAATACTTCCTGGCCGTGGTCGATTCCATGTCAGACGCCAGGCACGAGATCATGGGACTCATTACGGGAAGGCATCCAAGCCACACGGACAGAAAGCGGACGGACGACATAGCAAACGCCATAGAAAAGGCCTGCCGGTCCGGAGTAAGCGTCAAATACATCCTTCCGCGTTTTCATGACAGGCTGTACATCGGCAGCCTCTATACGAAGGCGGGGGCGGAGATAAGGTACAGCGGAGGCTGCCCCATCCTGCACGACCTCAGGTACATGACTGTGGACGACCGCGTGACGGTGATAGGAATTCCTGAGGAAAGCGAAAAAGAGGACACCAGGAAGGGCTTTCAGATTGTGTCTGAGGGGCTCACTTCCATACTGAAAGAGCATTTCAACAGATGCTGGGGCTCCTCCATATCCTATGAGGAATACATGAAAGAGGTGATAAGGCAGACGAAAGCGTCGCCCAGGCACCTTGCGCTTGAGCTCAAGATCGAAGAAAAAGAGATAGAGAAGTTTTTTACCGGCGCAAAGCCAGGAAAATAGACCATCCCTCCGGATTGAATTGCCCCTGCCTGCCCGTTTAAGAAGAAAGGCGCAGAGCAACCGCGTTATGCAAAGGCTCATCTCGGATGCTGAAAGGAACGCCGCGCCGGGTGGCAATATAAACAGGGAAGACAAAAAGGAAATCTATCTCCTTAAGAGCCGTTTCGGAGACGGACAAAAAAAAATGGCAAATATAATGCCGTTTGAGGAGGCATACGCCCGTTATATATACGCCTCCGCGAATCCGCGGGAAAACGGGCTCAATTACAGTCCCGCAGCCGATCCCAACGGGTATTTGTATATGACAACAACAGAGACGATCTTAAAGAGCTGTTACTTCATTCCGGAGATAGGAAGCATGGTCTATCTGTCATATGACAGGGAGGGACATAATCTCTCCGGCTTGACCCAGCCGTTCAAGCCCGTTCAGAACGCAGTCACGCTGTGAGCTTGTCTCTACACCAAAAAAAATTACAGCTTACCCGGGCAATACACTTATGGCTGGATCACAGATACCCCTCAAGGAAACATCGATATCAACCTCTTTACAATGGGCATAACCCGGTATTCCTGAAAAGCAACTGGGGCAATATCCGGGTTATTTTCCGGATGCTTTTGCCCCAGTTTCCCAGGGTATCCTTTTACACCTGAAGAGGAATATCAAGAAACTACAATTCTGCTACTATATAGGCTGCTTCGATTGACGGCGATTCAAAAAAACCTTTAAAATCAACCATGCCGGAGTGGCGGAACTGGCAGACGCAAGGGACTTAAAATTTTTTTTGGGCTAATTTCGTAACTTGGCCTCTGGTCTGGATATTTAGCCAAGTTCTTGATTTTTAAGGGCAAAAATCGCTTCTGTTTTTTATATCTGTTCCTATATTTTCTGCCCTTTCGGATATTTTCTGCTACAATTCTGCTACAGTCAAAAAGGCAGATGAGAGATGCTGATTCTACCCCATTTGCTAATGCCCCCCGGTGTTGTTTCGAGTCTTCTCTTGACATTGACAATATATACGGCATTGCCGTATATTTAATTATGTCATGGGAGTTTATAGAACTGCCTCCCTTTGCAGAGCTTAGGGATGAGTTGTTTTCT
>JAKAJM010000068.1 GCA_021813765.1 Nitrospirota bacterium | reverse complement strand
GGAGGCCGGGCCTGCGCAGGCATCTTTTTCTGCCACCGGCATACCCGGCTTCTCGATGCCGGGTGCGGCAGGCGCACCTTCCTATGCCGCCCCCGGAATGGTCCCCGTGCCGGATGGCTATCCCGAGGCAAAGCCCGCAGTGGCCCAGGTGCCGCTTGGGGAGCTAGCCAGCATCAGGTTCGTAAAAGGCCCCTCGATGATAAAAAGCGAGGAGGGCTTCCCGGCCTCCTACGTTTACATAGACTATTCCGGCTCGGACATGGGCGGGTTCGTCAGGGAGCTCAAGGGAAGGCTAAAGACCCTGAGCATCCCGCCCGGCTATCACATAGAGTGGAGCGGCGAGTACCGGTATATGGAGCAGACCGCAAAGAGGCTTAAGATGGTCATCCCGCTTACGGTGCTCTTGATCTTCGTGCTCATATACCTGAACACAAGGTCGGCCGCGAAATCGGTTATCGTCCTTCTGGCGGTGCCCTTTTCCCTTGTGGGCTCGTTCTGGTTCCTGTATCTGCTGCATTACAACATGAGCACCGCTGTCTGGGTGGGCCTTATCGCCCTGGCCGGGCTCGACGCCGAGACCGGGGTGGTCATGCTCCTTTATCTGGACCTGGCCTTCGAGAGGTGGCGGCGGGAGGGCCGGCTGCACGGACGCGGCGACCTCAAGGACGCGGTCATGGAAGGGGCGGTCAAGAGGATAAGGCCAAAGATAATGACGGTGAGCGTCATACTGGCAGGTCTCATCCCGGTAATGTTCTCCCATGGCGCGGGCTCAGACGTTATGAAGAGGATAGCCGCGCCGATGGTGGGCGGCGTTGTGACCTCCACCCTGCTTGAGCTCATAATCTATCCGTCCATATACATGCTGTGGAAGGAACGGGAGCTTTTCGGGAAGCGGAGTTTTAAATAGTTTCCTTTGCTAAAGGAATTCAGTTCTTTGCCATTTCCTTTTTGCTGTATTCCTCCCGTTCGTCATTCCCGCATGTCTTAAGCGGGAATCCAGTGGCTTTGCCTTTGATTTTAAAAACAAAAGTCCCTGGATTCCCGATTACTACCCCGGGAATGACGGCAAAAAATTCCTGAACCAAATGTAAAGAAGCGTTAGACGCACTACACTGGGGTCCGGCCGGAGCTCTCCGGCCCTTTTTTACAACAAACCGCAGCAAAAAACACACACTGCCTCGCAGGCGGCAGAAATTGTTTTTCCGCCATAAGCCCTTTTAAAACAAGGATAAATTCATTTTTCTGCCCCTTTGGCCTTTTTTTTGCTTGTGATGACTCGGCCATGCATTGGAGATAAAATTTGAATGGAGGCGGAAAGCCAAAAAAATCTTGACAAAAAAGACCGGGAATTGATATAAAAATGCACTATTTAGAGCCGGGTGAAAGAAAATAATTTTTTAATAACGATGATTTTTAAAGATTAAACCCGGGGGAGGTGATGCGGGAAGAAAGAGTGTAAAGGGGAGAGCCCAAGCAAAGGGAAATAAAAACAAAAAAATCCGCCTTTGGCGGACGGAGGGGGCAACGATAAGCCCGCCTAACAAACAGGAGGTTAGGAATTTGAAGAAGTCCATAGCATTAATAATCGGCTTGCTTTTTGTCTTAGGTTTTGCGGCTACGGCCTTCGCGATACACGCAGAGATTCCTTCTGAGACTGCTATAGTCGCGGCTGGCACCACTCACATCACGATGAGCGGAGATTTAAGGGTAAGGGGATGGCTCAAGGACAATCTGAATCAGAGCGGCACCCCGATTGATCATTCAAATGATGCTTATTATGACGAGAGGGTAAGGCTTGCGGTTGATGCTTCCTCGGGCCCCGTTTCCGGCAGGATACACCTGGAGTCCAATCTCGGCAGCAACGACGTCACCGAGTGGGGCGGTGCTTCTGCCGCAGCTCCGGCCGCGGGTGCTGGCGCAAATTTTGACGGCAAACAGTCCAATGGCATCGGCATTCTTGAGGCATGGATCAACTACGCTGGCAGCGGCCTTCTGGGCGTGCCAAGCGGCATCAAGGTGGGCCACATGCCTTTGGCCCTGGGCCCGGCCCCGCTTTTCTTTGACCACAGGAAGTTTGGCGACGATGCGATCGTTGCTTACACCAACCCGACTCCTAACACGCACCTGACCGCTCTTACCGTCAAGGCTGCTGACAACTCTCAGACCACGGGTGCGACAGCGGGCAGTGATAACAAGGATATCGACGCCTATGTTGCCGTGGCCAACGGCGAGTTTGCCGGCCAGGAGCTTGGCGTAGATTACACCTATGTTAATGACCCAAGTGGTGAGTTCCTGCACACCGGCCAGTCTCTGTCCCTGCAGGATCTGGGCCTCTTTGCGAGCGGCAATGTCTACGGCGTAAGCTACACGGCCGAGGGAGACTTCCAGTTCGGCAAGCTGGCTGACAACCTGGATGCCTCGGGCTACGGTCTCTGGCTTAACCTTGGCTACAAGCTTGCTCCCATCAACATAAGGGCGACGTTCGCTGACGGCAGCGGCGATGCGGCTCCGGGGGCAAACGACCATAATTTCATCAACTTCCTCTCAAGCGACAGGCGCTACACCCTGGTATATGAATATACTCTCGTCACCGCAAATGGCGCAGAGCACACCGGCATAGCCAATACCCAGGTGTATAACGTCGGCGTTGATTACTCGCCGCTGGCGGCGCTCAAGCTCTCCCTCGATGGTTACTACCTCAGGGCAAACTCCACCAAGGCTGGCATAAGCAAGGATCTCGGCACCGAAGTTGACTTCGGCGCAAGCTACAAGCTTACGAAGAACCTGCTTTACTTCTTCAACGCCGGCGTTATGTCCGAGGGTGATTTCTACAAGAACACCTATGGCACGACGGGCGACACGACCCCCATGGTCGTTATGCACGGCCTGGAGATGGCGTTCTAAAAAAAGCCGCACCAAGGTTTAACACAAAAAGGCCGGGCATCTGCCCGGCCTTTTTTATGCCGCCGTTCCGGCGGGCACCAGGGTTATTCTGCATGGAAAATGTGAATTATAGAGGAGCATAATCCTGAATGGAAAGATTTATATGACGACCTGTTAAAAGACTCTGGATTCCCGCCTTAGCGGGAATGACGTCAAATGAATTAAAAGCGTGACAGGGATACGCATGCCCGAATGACTTGATAGGGCGTCCACTGTGAAGAGGTTTTAAAAGGTCTCGCCTACTCTTTTTTCTTTATTCCGTATTTCTTCATAAGCGCATGCAGATTGGGCCTCTCCATGCCCACCTCGCGGGCGGCGCGGGTAACGTTCCAGCCGTTTCTCTGAAGGGCCCCAAGGACGAACGTGCGCTCCAGGCGGCCCGCCGCCTCGTCTTTTGCCTTTTTTTTCATCTGCCGGAGTTCCTTCAGCGTCATTTTTCCGGGACTGTCTGGCGGGGCATCAGTTGCTTGACCTTCCTTTTGCCTCACCCGCCGCTTCGCTGCCCCCCCTCCCACCGGGATAGGAGCAGGAGCCGGGGTGGGGGGGAGAGCATCCCTGCCTTCAAGCAGAATCTCTTTTTCACCAACCGTTTTTGAGCGGGCAAGTATGACCGCCCGGTGCACCGCGTTTTCAAGCTCGCGGACGTTTCCCGGCCAGTTGTGGCGCATGAGCAGCCTCATGGCCTGGGCCGATATGAACTCCACGTCTTTTCCGGCCTGCCCGGAATATTTTTTAAGGAAATGGTGGACAAGTGCGGGTATGTCGTCCAGGCGCTCCCTGAGGGGCGGTATCCTGAGCGGGAAGACGTTCAGGCGGTAGTAAAAGTCTTCCCTGAACTCCCCGCTTCTGACCATATCAAGAAGGTCCCTGTTGGTTGCCGCGATGAACCTCACATCTGCCGAAAGCGTCTGCCTTCCCCCAACAGGCCGGTACTCCTTTTCCTGCAGGACCCGCAGAAGCTTCGCCTGCAACTGAAGCGGCAGGTTGCCGATCTCGTCAAAAAAAAGCGTGCCCCCGACGGCAAGCTCTATGAGCCCTTTTTCAGTCGTGTCCGCACCGGTGAAGGAGCCCTTCATATGGCCGAAAAGCTCGCTTTCCATGACGGATTCGGGTATGGTCACGCAGTCTATGACCATGAACGGTCCTTCTTTTCTCGGGCTGTTATAGTGGATGGCCCTGGCTACAAGCTCTTTGCCTGTGCCGGACTCCCCGGTTATCAATACAGTGCTGTCCACCCCGGCCACGGTGGAGACCAGCTCGAACACCCTTTGCATGGGCGCGGAGCCGCCTACCATGTTTTCCAGACTGTAAAGCGACCTGACCTCGCGCTTGAGCCTGCTGTTCTCGGAGATAAGCCTCTTCCTCTCCATACAGCGCCTCACAGCATGAAGCAGGTCTTCCGGGTTGATGGGCTTTTCTATGTAATCGTAGGCCCCGTAGCGCAGAGCGGCCACGGCGCCAGACACCGTGCCGTAGCCCGTTATTATTATGACCTCGGTCCCCGGGGATATTTCCTTTACCCGCTTCAAAAACTCCAGGCCGTCCATCTCCGGCATCTTGAGGTCTGAAAGGACAAGGTCGACAGAGAAAGTGCCCGCAAAAGAAAGGGCCTCCCCTGGGCTCGCGGTGGTCTTCACCCAATAGCCCGCGGGCTCCAGGACGCGTTGGGCGCTCTTTCTTATTATCTCCTCGTCGTCAAGGACAAGGATTTTAGTTAAGGGCCGTGTCATAAGTGTTTTTGTTTTTTGGCAGGCACCCGCCTGTGCCTTGAAAGAGAGACAAACGGGCCCAGCCAAGGGCAGCATCTTGATCATTTTTTCCGCTTATCCGGTTAATCGCCATCATTCCGGCCAGATTTATTGAGGTTGCGAATAAAAAAGGGCGGAATCGCGCTTTTGCAAGTAAAAGATTCCAGGCGCGCTTCGCTTGCGGGAATGACGTGCATAAACCGGACAAGCACATCATTTTTTTTGACATTAGCCCCGATAGCGCCCCCAAAGCGGGCGGAACGCGTCCTTTTTAATCAACCGTTTTTCTCTCCTTCAGAGCGTCCTTTACAACGGCCAGAAGGGACTCCGGGCTGAAGGGCTTCTCTATGTAGTTGTAGGCGCCGGTCATCGTGGCCCTGACGGCGTTGTCCAGGGTGCTGTAGCCGGTCACTATGATAACCTTGGCATCGGGGAGCCTTTTTTTTATCTCCCCCATCACCTCCAGGCCGTCCATGTTGGGCATCTTCAGGTCGGTCAGCACGAGGTCGTATTTCTTGGCGCTTATCATCCTGAGGGCGCTCGGTCCGTCGGCGGATGTGTCTATGTCGTAGCCGGCTGGCCTGAGTATGCGCTCGCAGCTCATTCTCACGATCTCCTCGTCATCAATTGCCAGGATTTTTTGCCTCGCCGCTTTGTGCATTTCTCCACTCTCCTTTTCTCTGTACCGGGAGCCTTATGAAGAAGCTGGCGCCCTTGCCGGGCCCGCTTTTTACCAGGATGTCTCCGCCATGCTTTTTGATGATGCCGTAGCTGACTGAAAGCCCAAGCCCCGTCCCCTTGCCAACTGGCTTGGTGGTAAAGAAGGGCTCGAATATCTTCCCTATATTGGCCTCCGGGATGCCGGGGCCTGTGTCGCTGAACTCGGTCTCTATGATGTCCTTTCCGTCCACGGTAAGCGGCCTTGTGGTTATGTTTATGGCCCCTTTTTCGTTCATGGCGTCCGAGGCGTTCAGGAGCATGTTCAGAAAGACCTGCTGTATCTGGTTTGGATCCGCAAGCACCGAGGGCAACCCCGGCGCAAACTCGAGGGTGAAGTTGATATTGTAAAAACGCGCCTGGTGCCTTATCATCGCCACGGTGGCCTCAAGCAGGGCGTTCAGGTTTATCTCAGCCATCTCAAACCCTGTCCTCCGGGAGAAGCCAAGCAGCCCCTTTATTATCTTGGAGCACCTTTCGGCCTGCTCTATGATGACCTGGAGGTCTTCATGGGCCTGGCTGTCGGCCTGAGGGGTGCGGTCCTTAAGCAGGTGCGCGAAGGTGACCACGCCCGTAAGCGGGCTGTTGAGCTCGTGCGCAATGCCCGCCGCCATCCTTCCCAGAGAGGCCAGCTTTTCTGTGTTTATAAGCTCATCCTGGGTCTTTATTATCTCCTGGGCCTTTTTCTTGACCTCGTCCTCAAGTGTGTGGGTCCAGTTCTCCATGTCCTGCCTGTAGCGCTTCATGTCCTTTGCCATGGAATTGAATATGCTTGCGAGAAGCCCCATTTCGTCTTTGGTGTTTATGTTTATGGGTTCGTCCAGATCGCCTTTGGCTATCCTCACCATCCCGGCCTCAAGCCGGGCAACCGGCTTTGACACAAGCCTGTACAGGATGACGCACAGAAAAGCGGATATGCCCAGGACAAAAAGGACGCACGCAAGGATTATGGAGACCATGTCCGAATGCATTACGCGGGGCACATCGCCCGCCGGGACTCCCGCCCTTAAGAGGACCCGCTGCTCGAAATGTATGAACAGGAGGCCGAAGATGAGGCTGCCGAAAGTCATGACCGCGCTTACAGAAAGGATCAGTTTTCCCGCAAGGGAGTGGCGGGATTTGCCGATTTTCATCATTCCAACGTATTTTATCATAAAAAAAGGGGCCTTTTCCCGCAGTCTATTTTAAGTCTCCACTATGTAACCGGCTTCATAAACTATGTAATCGGTTACATAGCGTGGCCGCCTCCGCAAATCCAAATATCTTGATTTTAAAGGGATCACTCAAAAGGCACGCTCCTTGCTTTGAGTTGCTTGGGGAAGGAGTGGCAATGTCAGGAAAGAGAAAGAAAAAGAATGTTTCCGTTTTTCCGTATGCCCTGGTCTGTTTTCTGATCGCGCTAGCGGCCGCGCTCTCATGCGGCCAGGCTCACGCAGCCCGCAGGGAGCCGGATACCGCCCGGGAGCATGAATGGGGCCGTCGTAGCCATGTTGTCATGGTGGCCGGGCATATAGAGGACGTAACAGCGCAGGGCATCGAGGTAAAAGGCAATTATTATGACTTTGCGGGGGCGCCCATAGTGAATGCGCATGGGCAAGCCGTCTCCCAGGCCCAGCTTATAAGGGGCAGGGAGGTGAAGCTTTTTTTCCGAAGGGGCGTGCTCAACGGGATCATGGTATTTGAGCACCCCATGGTGCAGTGATGAGCTCGCGGAGGAGAATTTTTCAGATGAAACGCCATGCCGTGCTTTTATTGTCATTTGTTTTGGTCCTTGTCATTTCCGGCGCGGCGCTGGCGGCCGTGTCAAACGGCGATTATTCCATCATTCCCTCTTATGTCGTTCAGAACGTGCCGCCAAACATCATGATACTTCTGGACAACTCCGGCAGCTTTTACAATTTTGCCTACAGGGACGCAAGCAACGACTGCTCGGATGTCTCGGACCCGTGCACGGGGTTTGACCCCACGCAGACCTATTACGGCTATTTCAATTCGAACATCTGGTACCAGTACTCAAGCAGCAGGTTCGTCCCGGACCCGTCCAACCCCACCAACGCCACCATAGGAAGCAGCGTCGTCAACCCGAACTCCGGCGCGGACTGGGACGGCAATTTCCTTAACTGGCTTACGATGAGGGAGTCCGACGTGGCCAGGAAGGCCCTGACCGGAGGGCTGTGCGACGGCGCTAAGGGTTGCGGCTATGGCGGCGGAACGGACAGCAAGGGCTGGGACAGGCTTGTGGGGATAGGGGTAGACTATATCGGGAGAGGGGCATACAAGCAGATTGCCAACCCTGGCGACTACACCCCTTATTCAAGCAGCAATACCCGGTTCCAATGGGCGGACGACTACGGGAACATACTTGGCGGCGGTACGTCCTCCGGAGTGTTTGCGGTCTGGCAAAACAACGGCAATGGCTGGGGCGAGGTGACCAATTCAACCTATAATGTAAAGGTCGTGGTGCCGGTTGGCGTGGAAGGGGTGCTCCAGAAGGAGGTGGGTTCCAAGGCCAGGATCGGTCTGGCCACTTTCGGGGCGCCCTGGAACGAGCCGAACAAGTACGGGGATACCGGGACCGGCGATGGGGCCAATATTCAAATCACCATCGGCTCGCAGAGCTTAAATTCCGTAATAAACGCGATAAACAATGTGCAGCCTACCGCAAACACCCCCCTCGGGGAGGCGCTTTTCGAGACGGCGGGTTATTTCGGCCAGGTGTCCGGGGATTTTAGCCAGCTAATAAACGGCCCCGGGCCAAACTATACTGGCGGCACCAACCCCACTTCAAACGCGGGGGACGACCCGTATAACTACGGGACGGGGGGGCATCCGCAGTATCCCCCGTGTTCCAAGAATTTCATCCTCCTTGTCACGGACGGCGAGCCGTGCGAGGACGGCGAAATACCTTCTTCCATATTGAGTTATGCCGCAAAGCAGTCTCCTTTTGTGTGCACGAACTCGGGCAGTCTTAGCAACGGGACTCTCACCGGCAGCTGCCCGGCCGTGTGCTCTGACGGCAGCACGCCGGTAAGCGGCCAGTGCCCCTCCGGCACCGTGCTTTATCCCGCGGAAAGCTCTTTTGAGTCCTGCCCGGCGGGCAATGAAGCGGCGGGGCTTGAGTCCGTTGCCCTCTGGATGCATGACGGAAACCCGGCAGGAATAAACAGCACGGCGGACGACATCCGGCAGGATCAGACGGGCAAGCCCGGCGGCATCAACACCTTAACACTCTACACGGTCTTTGCGTTCGGGCACGGCTACAGCTCCACGCTTTTGAAATATGCGTCCATAAACGGGGGGTTCACCGGGAGTTCCGATTATAAACCAGATGTGGGGGACCAGGCGGAATGGAGCACAAGCTCGGACGGCGCGCCGTACAACTACTTTGAGGCCTCCTCCGGGAGGGACCTTGAAACCGCCCTGGAAAACGCGCTTTCCTCCATGCTTAAGCGGGCCTCCTCCGGTACGGCTGCCTCGGTGCTGGCATCAGGCCAGGGTAGCGGCGCAAGCCTTGTGCAGGCCGTCTTTTATCCGTCCAGGGCGTTTGGCAACGACGTGTTGAACTGGACCGGCGCGGCCCATGACTACTGGTTTTACGTGGACCCCAACTTCAACAACAGCAACACGCTTGAGCCCACGGACAAGGACTACGCCCTTACCCTGGGCGACGGCACAACCATGGGAGACGGGGACGACATCATATCCTTCTACTTCGACCCGGTCAAGGGCAACACCATGGCTGACAGGCAACTGTCCAAGCCGGACGGCTCGGCAGGAACGGAAGTAACACCGACTGAGCCCTTCGAGGAACTCAATGACCTGTGGGAGGCAGGCTATCAACTTTGGAGCGAAAGCCCGTCCTCAAGGACCATCTACACGAATATCCCCTCTGGCGGGATAGCCAACATGGTCTCCTTCGATGTAAACAACGCTTCCCTCATCGGGCCATATTTGAACGTGAGCAACCTCTATAACGGGGTGGACAGCGTCATACAGTGGACTGAGGGCTACGACCTCACCGGGTACGACCCGGACAACGACGGAATAGACGACTACAGGAGCAGGACCGTGGATGCAACGGGCACGGGGACTTACAACGTCTGGAAACTGGGAGACATACTCAATTCCACCCCGAGGATAGTTGCCTGGATGCCGCTTAACAACTACGACAAGGTTTACGGGGACAAGACTTACGCGGCCTATATAAACAGCTCCCAGTACAAGAACCGGGGCACGGTATACGTCGGGGGCAACGACGGAATGCTCCACGCCTTCAACCTGGGGCTGCTTAACTCCACAGGGCCGTTTGGCAATGCAAACACGAAGGCTACGCTCACATGCCAGGACGGCTCGACCCCTCCAAACTGCAAGACGGGGCCGCCCCTGGGCGCGGAAAGATGGGCCTTTATCCCAGAGAACGTCCTTCCATACCTGCAGTATATCGCGGGGGTGGACTCGAGCATCGCAAAAGGATACGGGGAGACCTATGGGGTGGGCCCGTCGTACAGCCATATCTATACTGTGGACCTCACGCCTTATGTGTTCGACGCCTCGATCGGAGGATGCGGAAACGGATCGGATTACTGGGACTGCACGA
This sequence comes from Nitrospirota bacterium, assembly GCA_021813765.1. Lineage (GTDB taxonomy): Bacteria > Nitrospirota > Thermodesulfovibrionia > Thermodesulfovibrionales > JdFR-88 > JAKAEG01. The sequence continues at coordinate 4,062 of JAKAJM010000068.1, read as the reverse complement.
AGACGGAGTCAAGCTGGAGGACGATACTCATAGGGGGGATGCGCCTGGGCGGGGCAAGCGCCCCTCAAAGCGCAAACTGCTGCTCCATAGAGAACCAGACCAACAGCTGCAACTCAAACAGCACCTGCGGCTCCTCCTGCAACCAGACGGACGGCCCCGACGTCACCTGCAGCTCAACCAACGGCTGCAACGCCTATTGCGTGGGCACCCCCGCCACCGATCCAAGCGGCAACCCCATAGGCTATTCCTCCTATTTCGCCCTGGACATAACGGACGAGAACAACCCGAAACTGCTCTGGGAGTTCACCAGCCCGAACCTGGGGTTTGCCACCAGCGGCCCCGCAATTGTGCGCATAAGCGCAAACGGCGACCCCATGGGGAACGCCAAGAACGGGGAATGGTTCGTCGTGTTCGGCTCCGGCCCTACAGGCCCCATAGACACGGCCTATAACCAGTTCCTTGGATATTCGGACCAGGACCTCAGGTATTTTGTCCTGGACCTGGCTACCGGCAAGCTGATGGCGACCATAGACTCCGGCATATCAGATGCTTTTTCCGGAGACCTCTTCAACGCCACGAACGACTCCAACCAGAACTACGAGGACGATGCGATTTTCGGCGGGTACGTGGACGACAGCGACAGCAGCGGCACCTGGGACCAGGGCGGAGTGGGCAGAATACTTACCGTGGACTCTAATGGCCGCGAGCTGCGGGACTCAAGCGGCAACCCGGACCCCGGCAAGTGGACCTTCAACAAGGTGATAGACGGCATAGGGCCGGTAACCACAAGCGTTGCCAGGCTCCAGAACAACATCAAGAACAAGCTATGGCTGTATTTCGGCACCGGGAGGGACTACTATTCTTTTTCGACCATCAACAGCCAGGGGGCCATCCAGCCGGTCGTGGACACCCAGAACAACCGGAACTACCTGGTTGGTTTGTGGGACCCCTGCTATATAAGCTCTACAAGCCTTTTCTGCAACCCTAAAATTGCGGGCTCAAGCTGCTCTCCAAGCTGCACAAACGGGCTTGGCGCATCCGACCTGGCGGCGGTAGGCACGGGCACATGCTCCGGGGTGGCCCAGGACACCGATTGGTCTATAGCGTTGGATACAAACGGCTGCTATGCCTACCCCGAGGTCATCGGGGACCCGCTCCAGGTAAGCTCTTCCTGTGAGCAATGCCCCGTGCCAAGCAACTGTCCGTCGTCCGCCTCGACTAATGGAGCTTACGTAAGCTGCCCCGGCGACACAACCAGTTGCCCCAGCAGCACCGACGAGCTTTACTACGGGGCCGAGAGGGTTATAACGGACCCGGATGCAAGCATTTCGGGCGCGGTCTATTTCACCACTTTCAAGCCTTACTTTGAGCAGTGCGGCATAGGGGGCAAGAGCTTCCTGTGGGCGGTCAACTATAATAACGGCGCCTGCCTTGCGGACTCTACCGGCAATGAAAGCAAGGGGGTGGCCTTGCTCCAGGTCTCAACCGGAAGCATTCAGCAGATAAACCTTGCCACCGGGCTTGACTTCAACGGCGGCAGAAGCTCGGGCGCTTTTGAGGGAATGCCGCCTACCGCGCAGGGGCTTGCGCTTTTCACCGCGCCGCCGCCTGTAATGAAGATGCTGCACATCAGGGAGGAGAAATAGCGCTTGCGGGGCAAGGGCGGCTTTACCCTCATAGAGCTGCTTGTAGTGCTTGCATTGATTGCAATACTGGCAGGCATCGGGTTTAGCCTGGACGGCTGGGAGAACAAGTTCAGGGCAGAGTCGGAGGTAAAGCAGATATATTCCGACCTGATGAAAACAAGAGAAGAGGCGATGGCGCAGAAGAGCTGGTATTTCGTGGAATTTCAACAGGATGCGAAGGCAAAGATGTTCGACTACAAGATATACCAGGACACCAACGGAGACGGCGCGTTTGACAACGGGGTCGGGGACACGCATGAAGGACCGTACTGGCAATTGGGCAACGATACCTATCTGTTTGTTGATGAGGGCCAGGCCACTTTCACGCTCGGGGTATCCCCTGATGGGCTGCTGATAAACCCGAATGGCGCAGTTTCACCGACCCTGCTTGTAAGCTGGACGCCGGATGGGGCCGCGACGGTAAACACGGACAAAGCGCCGCAGTTGAACTGCATCTCCTGGACGGCTACCAGCATATCACTGGGCTCATGGGAGGGCACCCCAAACAATGGCACCTGCACGATCAATTAGGCGAGTGATAAGAGGATCGGGCCTGCAAGGCGGCTTGCCCCGGCTCGCTGCACGATGCGATTCGGCTGGACTCGCAGCGCGAGGCGATTCGCTGGTTGAGGTCATGATAGCGATGGTCCTGTTTCTGTTCATATTCATCGCGGTGCTTCAGACCTCTCTGCTGGCCGTGGATGCGGACACCAGGAACATGCTTAGAAACGAGGCGATAAGGATAGCGGCGCAGTCCATGAACCAGGCAAGGAGCGTGCCCTTTGCCGCCCTGGCAAATACAGCAGGCACGTTTACGGTATACAGGAAGTTCAGGAGCATGACCATCCCCTTTACCGTTATCAATACGCCCGTGCCCATTTCCCAGGAAGGCGATGACGAGCAGTTTAAGGTGGAGGTGCAATGGAAGTGGCGCAATACGCCGTACACTCATATGATCCAGACGGTGATAAGTAAATAAAGATGAAAACCAGGGTGCAGGCACGCGGGTATTTTGGAAAATTTACGGGCAGGCCCTCGCGGTTCTTTATTCATGCTGCGGGTGAGAGCGGCTTCACCCTGGTAGAGCTCATGGTCACTATCGTGATATCTCTTTTTGCCCTTGCCGCCACCACCACGCTTTTTGCGCAGCTTTTCACACAGTTCAAGCAGGAAAGCAGGGTGTCCCAGACCGACATCGGAAGCGCCCTTGGGCTTGAGTACCTGAGGAAGGACATCCAGAGCGCCGGGTACGGGCTGCCGTGGAATGTCACTGGCGTGGCATATAACGAATCCGCCATTGCCAACGCGCTTACAAATGATGTCCCTCCAAATGCTCCCAGGGCCATCTTTTCCATCAACGGCAAGGGCTTGAACGGCTCCGACTACCTGGTGATAAAATCCCAGATGGCCGCCGTAAACGACAGCGCCGCGGGCAAATCCACAAGACTTGACCAAGACGGCAAGCCCTGGCCATGGAACGACCCCAACTGGGACCTCAACCCCAGCGACAACGTGATAGTCGTCTCCACGATTGACAATACCGTGTCTCTGGTAAACAATGCGGGCGCTTTCTCCGTGCTCTATAACGGGGTTTCGGCCTACGCGCCCACAAGCAGCACGGAAAAAACGCGCATGATATACGGCGTGGCAGATGCCGCCGATGCGCCAAACGGCCTCAGGATGCCCTATAACAGGGCGGACTACTTCATAGACAACAGCCCGGATGATATAGCGCAGCCGCAAAGGTGCGCCCCCGGCACCGGGCAGCTTGTGAAGGCGGTCGTGAACCAGAAGGACGGAAATTTCACCTATTACCCTATCCTGCACTGTGTAGCCGACATGCAGGTCATATTCGATCTAGGCAATAATTCGTATAGCAACGATATCTTCACCAATCCGCTGAACGCCGCACAGATACGCCAGCAGGTCCAGGGGGTGAGGGTTTATATACTGGCCCAGGAAGGGCAGAAGGACCCCTCATATACCTATCCTTCAAATTCCATTTACGTTGGGGAGTTTGGCATGGGGCACGATTTCCCTCTGACTGGCGACCAGAAACATTACAGGTGGAAGGTGTACCACATAATTGAAAAACCGATGAACCTTGGACAATGAAAATGGAAAGCGAACGAGAATGAGCGGATGCAAGCCATGAAAAATCCTTGCATTCGAGACCCGAAGGGTCTAAAACTGAAAAACAAAATCATAAGACCGGTCAGCAATGAAAGGGGCATGACCCTGGTTATAGTCATGCTCCTTTCCGTAGTGGCGCTCCTTATAATGTCCGCCCTTATTTACATGGTGGAGTCCGGCTCGGAGATATCGGGGATGCAAAAAAGGTATTCTACCGCGCTTGATGCCGGGATCGGAGGGGTGG
>JAKAJM010000007.1 GCA_021813765.1 Nitrospirota bacterium | reverse complement strand
AACCGGAGGAAGAAGACGCCGCCGCTACCTGGCTTCCGTCCGTAAGGGCCACCTTGAAATTATTTACCGCGTTTTTAAGCGGGTCGATGGTAAAAGTGTCTCCGGCGGCAGGGGAGCCGGTTATCGCCGCCTGAATCCCGTCAAAATTTATGGCCCCGCCGGATGTGTATGTGCCGGATGTCACAAGCGAGCCGGTCTGGATGTCATAGACGTTATAGTTCCCGCTGGAGTCTATCTTTATATTGTACTGGTCAAGGGTGAGCTGGCTTTCGTTGGTGACGGAAGTCGATATGGAGGCGCTTGAGCTCGTGCTTGTGGCAAGCGTAAGCGGACTGAAAAAGGGGTTGCCGGTGCTGCCGTCAAGTCCGTAGCCCTGCTCCTGCATCTTGTTTGCCTGCTGGGTCAGGGCCGCCACAAACCTGTTTAAAGGCAACAGCCCCTGGGTCTCCGCCTCGCTCCTTGCGGATATGAGCCCGCCCAGGGCGCCTCCCGTAATGTCCGAAGTTATGTTTGCCCCGCTCAAATAGAGCTGGTAATCGCCGTTTGAGTCCTGCTTGGCGGAAAGCGCATTGGTCTGGCTGCCGCTGACCAGGTTCTGCATGCCGCTGATGATGGTCACCTGGCCGGTGCTGTCCGTATAGAAACTGAAACTGATGGACTGGGAGAGCTGGTTCATGAGGTTGTCTCGCTCATCGAGCAGCTGGTCCAGGCTGCCTGTGGTGTTGCCCTGCGCGGCGGCTATCTGGCCGTTGAGCTGCGCGATGCTGGCGGCTATGGAGTTTACCGTCTGCACGGTGCCTGAGATCGTGTCGTTTGCCTGCTTGATGGCATCCTGGATGGCGCCCTGCTTTTCCTGTGCCGCGGAAACCAGCGTCTGGGCGTCGCCCAGAAGGACGGTCCTTGCGGATGGGTCGGAGGGATTGGAGGCGACCTGCTGCCAGTCATTCACAAAGGTGCTGAAATACGTTGACAGCCCGGTCTGACCGGTCTCATTGAACGCCTGCTCGACCTGCCCCAGCGTAGTGCTTGAAGCGTCTGCGCCGCTCATGTTCTGCTGCGTCTGGTATATCTGGGACTGAAGAAAAGAATTATATTGCCTCTGTATGCCGGCGATGGTCACGCCACCCGGGTTGCCTGCGCCCTGGCTGCTGCCGCTTAAGTCTATGTAATCGACGGGCTCAAACTGAGTGGTCTCAACATCATAGCCGGGCGTGTTTACGTTGGAGATATTGTTGCTTGTGGTGTTCAGGGCGGCCTGGCTTGCAAACAGGGCCGATTGCGCTATATTCAGTATGTCGTTCAACCCGCTCATCAGATCTGCCTCGATACCATCAGGCCCTTGGCCCTTCCGCCGCCTGCAGCGGCCCCCGCCTTTCCCATGAAGGACAGGGAATCGCTCACAAAATGCAAGGACCGCGCTATCAATATACGGTTGAACTCATTTAATTCCTGGATGCCCTGCAAAAGAGATATCACGAGCCTGCGCATCTCGATGAAGCCGCCATCCCCGGTAACGCGGGACAGCTCCTGCAGGCTGAAATTCGTTTCCCCGGCTCCGTCCCCATGGGCTCCGTAAAACTCCTCTATCAGCCGGAGCCTTTCCTGCTCCAGCAGCCTCAGCTTTAGCACGCTGGTGTCTTTCTGCTTTGCGAGCTCCTCCACCCCTTCCTCATCGAAATCAATGAGGCATTGCCTCTCCCTCCGCAGGAGGGCAAGCAGATTCTTGTATTCCCTAATCTGCTCTTCAAGCACGGCCTTTATTTTTCCCATCGCTGCGGTCATAGGTTTTTAAACTATCTCGCTAATCATCTTCTGGGCCACTTTGCCTGCATCCACCTTGTAATTTCCCGAATTGATCGCTTCCCTTACCTGGTTTACCCTGTCCGTCCTTACATCCGGAAGCTTGCCTATCGCATCGATAAGCTGAACGGCTTCCTTACCCTGCTTCGATATCCTGATGCTGTCTGCCGGACCACCTGCCCCGGCACCCCCGGCCGTCGCCCCTGCCTTCGGCGCCTCTGAAGGCTTTTTTACGTTGTGCTTCTCCGGCCCCTCTGGCGGCTTGTTATTGTTTATTTTCACCAAATTTCCTCCGGACGGCTTTTTTTAACCTGCCGTTTATAATCTTATTATCGTAAACGCCCGGGGAAATCTTTAATTTTTATGCCTGAAACTCAGCTCCTTTTTAAAGTTTTTAAAGTTTTTTTAATTTTAATCTTACAAATCCTCCGGACCAGGGCTTCCCGTACCAGTGTTGTCCGCCTCCATCGTATCCGGCGGCCCGATCTGCACTCTGCCGGTCCGGACGGAGGTCCACAGGCCCCATCCTCCCTGCTTGTATATCCAGGCGGCTGCCTGGATATTTTTTTTAGGATCGAACAGGTCGGACACGCTGTTTATAATGCCTTTTTTCATGAGGCGGGAAGCCCAAAACCTGTCATTTATCTGAAAAAGCCCGTAGTCCGTGCTTCCATAAGGCGCATTATAGTGGGTGGCCTCCGGATTTCCGGAGCTTTCCGCATAAGCCACGGCCATGGCGTTTGAGGCCTGTCCTCCGAACGCAGCGCGTATCATGTTTTTCGTTTTTTCATCCAAACCGCCATTTCCACCCCCCTGGGCCGCCTGAGGCACCTGCAGGTCCTTGCCAGAAGCCGCCCCGCCTGTTTCAGGCATGGAAAGGCCGCCTGTTTTTTTGGGCATGGAAAGAGATAATTTTCCTTTTGAATTCAGTGACTCAGTGCTGGAATGTTCATCAGTTGCTTTAGTATTTATCTGCTCGATCTGTTTAAGTATCATGTCCCTCAATCCGGTCTCTTTTTCCGCCAGGAGTTGGGCAAGCTCCATATCGAACATGCTTGTGTAGGTCTTCTCGCCGTAATCCTGGTTGTCCTGCATGGTTGTGGCGCGCATCTCCTTTACCAGCTCATAGGTAAAAAGCGTCTCCATGCTCTGGGCCACGGCCTTCATTGCCGCCGGGCCTTTCTGGCCCGCGTATCTCTGGAGGCTCTCCGGACTTATTGCGTCATCCATGTACATTTTTCATCCTTCAGGTCAGATTAAATTATCTCCAGGTCGGCCCTGAGGGCGCCTGCGGCCTTGAGCGCCTGCATGATGGAGATAAGGTCCCTCGGTGTGACCCCGAGGGAATTAAGCGCGCTCACCACTTCTCCAAGGGTAGACCCTGAGGCCTCCATAAGAGAGGCCTTCTGCTCCTGAACCTTCACGTTAGTATTGGGCACGACTACGGTCTGGGAGCCCGCCGGAGCAAAGGGCGGCGGCTGGGAGACATTGTAGGTGGTCTTTATCTCCACCGTAAGGTTCCCGTTTGCGATAGCCACCGGGGCGATCCTGACGTTCTGCCCTATTATCACCGTCCCGGTCCTTTCGTTTATTACCACTTTCGCGGGCTCGTCCACGGAGACATCGAGCTGCCCGACAAGGCCGGCAAAATCCACTACCCGGTCTGCGTAGGCAGCGGGTATGTTTATGGTCACCGTTGAGGGGTCGGCGGCCTGCGCGCAGTCCGGGCCGAAGGATCTGTTTATGCTCTTTGCTATCCCCGCCGCGGTGGTAAAATCCGGATTGTTCAGGAAAAGCTTCAGGGTCGATCCGTTGCCCAGGGTAAAGGGCAGGTTTTTCTGGATGATAGCCCCCTCGGGGATCCTTCCCGCAGTCGGATGGTTTTTCTGAATGCTGGTGCCCCCGCCCCCTCCGACAAACCCCCCTATTGACACAGGCCCCTGGGCAAGGGCGTAGACTTTGCCGTCCGGGCCGTACAGGGGCGTAAGAAGCAGGGTGCCTCCCTGTATGCTTTTTGCGTCGGCAAGCGCCGAGACGTTGACGTCTATCTTCATGCCTGCCTTTGGAAAGGGCGGCAATGTTGCAGTTACGATCACTGCCGCCGTGTCCTTGGCCCTTATGTCGGTGGGAGACACGGTAAGCCCCATCCTCTCAAGCACGTTGGCTATAGCCTCCATCGTGGCGTTTCCCGTGTCGCCTGTCCCATCAAGGCCGACAGCAAGACCGTACCCCACCACCTGGTTTTCGGTCATCCCCTGGAAAGTGGCTATGTCCTCTATGCGCTCGGCCAGCGCAGCCCGGGAAAATGACAGAAAAAATAAAAGCATCGAGAGCAGGACAATGGGTAAAGATATTTTTTCAATAAGAGGCAGCGCCTTTTTCAAAACAGTCCTTTTCATGCCAGCGCCTTTCATTTCCTGATCCAGATTAAATTTTTCCAAAAAAACTCCCATCAGAACGGCCATACCTTGTCCAGGAACCTGCTGAGCCATCCCGGCCCCTGCTTTTCCTGCACCACGCCGTCGCCCACAAAATACACCTTGGCATCTGTTATCCTGGTGCTTGCTATGGTGTTGTCCGGGGCGATATCGTATGGCCTGCAAATGCCCTCGAAAACAAGTATCTGTTTTTCGTTGTTTATCGTTATCTCTTTTCTGGATTGGAGAACCAGGTTGCCGTTTGGCAGCACCTGGACCACCTTGGCGGTTATGGTGCCCACCAGCGTCCCGGTCCTCGTTGTGGCCCCGCTTCCCTTAAAGCTGTCCGACATGTTGCCCGATACCGAAGGCTCAAAGGTATTTCCGTTCCCATAAAGATTGGACAGGCCCAGGTTCAGGGGTGCGCCAAAAAATCCGGTAACGTTCGCATCCAGGCTTGAAGTCCTGGATGTGTTCGTGTCCGCCTGTCCGGAGCCAGTTATGTTTTCAAGGACGTTTATTGTCACAAGGTCATTCAGACGCCTGGCCTTCAGGTCCTCGTAAAGGCCTGCTCCCTCAGCAAAGAGGGAATTATTGGCGTAATGCACCGCCTCCGGCCTGCTTTTTTCGTGATAGACGTACTTTGGCGGCGGCGGAGGGAGTTTTGGCACAGTCGCGCAGGCCGCAAAAGACAGAAACAAAAGCGCGGCAGCCACATGGCAGGCAACACGGTCACTCAGAATACTTTTTACCCTAAACATGAGTTCTCCCCGCTAAAAAATCAGAAAAAGGACTCTTTTTCTTTTCTTTGTTCATTTTACGGCCGGTACCCGCGCTCGCCGCCGTCTTCTCCCATGCCGTCCTGGATGCGGACGGTATTTTCATCCACCAGGATGCCAGACAGCATCTTCCTTGAAGAGGTGTTCATGACCTTGGCGTAGCCTCCCACGCGGGCGCTGGCCACCAGCTCCCCCGGCGTGGTTATCCTGAACCCGGGGGTATCGACCATGATCGTCACCCTGTGCCCCCTGCCAACCAGCGGGGCCTTGCTGACCATCGTGGCAAGGATGGTGACCCCGGCCCCAACCGAACAGGTAAGAATCTTGCCAACCACCTGGGAGTCCTTCTTGAAAAAGCCCTCGCTTGGCAACCGGGAAACCTCCACCGGCATAGCCGACACGTCCCCGGGTCCGACCACAGAGTTTGCCTTTAGCAGATGCGTGCTCTTCACGACCGTTTCGAATGCCGTCACCGTCGCGGTTGCGGTCGCTTGCCGACCTCCTTCAAAACGGAGGGCAAAAACCGTTTTCCCGGGCGGCCCCTCGATAAGGCTTACAGACTCAGGAAGGCCACCCGGCTGGCCGCCCTCCATGGCAAGGTCCTCTATGCGCACCTTGCTCCAGTGGTACCGCCCCTCGATATAGGCCTTAAGCACGGCCTTCATACCGGCAAGGCCCCCGGCAAAGGCCGGGGATGCCAGAAGGAAGAACGCTATGAAAAGGGCCGCTATTTTTTTCATGGCGCTACCTCTATGCCGCAGCCCTCATGTTATTGGTGTCCATGAGCATCTGGTCCGAGGCCTGCACCGCCTTTGAATTTATCTCGTACGCCCGCTCGCTGGCTATCATGTTGACCATCTCCTCAACCACGTTTACGTTGCTCATCTCCAGGTACCCCTGCTGGATGGTGCCCATCCCGTCCACTGAGGGATTTGCAAGGATAGGGTCTCCAGAGGAGCCGGTGGGCGTATAAAGACCGTCCCCCATGGCCTGAAGACCGCTCTCGTTGGTGAACTTGGCAAGCTCTATCTGCCCCACGTTCACCGGGGTCGTGCTGCCCGCCTGCACCGCCGTGACCGTGCCGTCGGCGCCTATGTTTATCTGGGTGGTGTTAAGAGGTATCGTAATGTTGGGCTCAAGCGGATACCCGTCGGAGTTCACGATGCGGCCATTGTTGTCAAGCTTGAACGACCCGGCCCTGGTATAGGCTATGGTGCCGTCGGGCATGTCCACCTGGAAAAGACCGTCTCCCTGTATGGCCAAGTCAAGCGGGTTGGTGGTCTGCGTGAGGTCCCCCTGCTGAAATATCTTCTGCACCGCTGCGGGCTTTACGCCAAGCCCTATCTGTATGCCTGTGGGCAACTGAGTCGTATTTGAGGATGAAGTGCCGGGTGCGCTCAGGTCCTCGTAGATCAGGTCCTCGAAGTCCGCCCTGCTCCTTTTGAAACCCGTCGTGTTGACGTTGGCCAGGTTGTTGGCGATGGTGTCTATGTTCAGCTGCTGCGCCTCCATGCCGGTTGAGGCAATCATCAATGACCTTAACATCCTCAAAGCCTCCTTATCTTTTCCACAGATGAATCTGTTTTTTTCTTTTACTGAGTCCGCTAAATCTGCGCCATATCGTTCACTACCTTGCTGGCGGCCGAATCAAAAGTCTGTATGGTCTTCTGGAAGGTCTCAAACTCCCTGAGGGCGTCTATCATCCTGACCATCTCCTTGACCACATCCACATTGCTGGCCTCAAGGTAGCCCTGCTTCACCGTCGCGGTGGAGCTTACCACCGCCGCCTTCGAATAGAAGATGCCGGATCCCATCCTGGTCAGCCCCTGCTGGCTAGACAGGTCCACAAGCCTGATGTTGTCCACCTTCTGTCCGTTCACGAACACTCCTCCGCCGGAATCGATTTTCACATCCCCCTTTGGCAGCTTTATGGGCCCCTTGTCTCCAAGGACCTTTATGCCGTTAAAGGATGTCAAAAATCCGTCAGTGCTTCTTTTAAGGTCGCCGCGCCTCGTGTAACGGTTTCCCTCCAGCGCTATGAAGCCCTGTCCCTCGATAGATATGTCCAGCGGGTTTGCCGTCTTGAACGGATCGCCCTGGACCATATCCGTCTTTTCGCTGGATAACGTGCTCAAATCCCTTTCCTCCTGTTCAAGAGTGGTCGCCGGCGGGTTTATCAGGTAGTCCCTGAAAGACAGGCTCTCCTTCTTGTAGCCGGGCGTGTTCGAGTTCGCAAGGTTGTCCGTGACCGCATCCATCTGAAGCTGCTTAAGCACCGCACCCGAAAGGGCTATGTATATTCCTTTGTACATGCCAAGGATAAAGCAATTTTGGTGCCATCTCAAAAAAATACAAATGCTGTTCTTGTCAAAAAGGGCAAAAAGGCTGAAAAGCACTATATTTAACGGGAGTTTTCCCTTTTCGGGCAGACATGCTTTTCCTCAGGAACACGCCGGGCGCGGCTTGAAAGCCGTAAGGAAAAAAATTCCCCCCTGGCAATATTTACCTTGAGCGCCAATTATTTAACGGGTTTTTCCGAATGTCGAAATTTATCAGGCGGGCATGGACGGGAAAGTGAACAGGAAAAACGTTGGATAAGGGACAAGCAAAAAAAATCTTAAGGCCGGTTTTTTTTGTTCAGGTTAAGAATAAGCTCAACTTCGCCGGCCGGCACTGCCAGTATCTTTGATATCTCGCGAGCATCAAGCCCTTTTTCCCTGAGTGCAAGGATGCCGTCACTGCGGTCTGCATTGCCAGGGGCCGGGTCATGCGCAACCGGTGAATACATAAGCTTCTCCAGGGCCTCTATCCTTCTGCCAACCCTTTCATCAAGGGCAATGAGGAGGGATACCTTCTCATCTATTCTTGCTTCCAGTTTTTTAAGATCGTCGATGGCGGAGTGCCGCGTGTCCGAGGCCGGGTTTCCGTCCGGGTGCTTTTGTGGCGCATCAACCCTGTTACGGATATCTTTGTTTTTTTCTTTTGCTTTCTGTTTTTGGCTTTTCTTTTTCCAGAGCATCCTAGTCCAGCCGGTAACTTCAGAAACTAAAGACATAAATAAATTAAAAACCTCAGACGGTTATGTCTATGCCCTTTTCTTTTTTCTTGCCGTCAGGCTCCCCCTTTTCCTTTCCTTTTTTCTTTTTGGGCAGGGGATTGCCTTCATGTCTTATTATTTCAGGGGTCTGCGGGACGTTGCCTATGGGTTCGATGGACATTTTTGCACCACCTCCTATGTGAAAAGCATCTTTTCAAGAAGATACGTTTCCTTGAAGGAAGATACGAGCCTGTCGTACGGCGCGTCATCTATCTTCAGCAGTTTTTTAAGATCCTGCTCGCCCAGGCCCATGTCCGGCATCGGCCTGTTATAGCCTATGCCAAGCCTGGCACAAAGGGCATCGGCCAGGGCTACTATATGACGCAGCTTGTCCGGCCCGCCAGCGGAGGCCTTGTCCATCTGCCTCCATCCGTGGTGATGAAGTATAACGCTTGAGAGGGTTTCAGAAAAACCCCATTTTTCCGCAAGCATCGAGCCCAGCTGGGCATGGCTGAAACCGAACAGCTCTTTTTCTACGGTGTGATAAGGCACATGCTCCTCGTGCACGATCTGGGCAAGGCGCAAAAACTTGTCCGGGTGTCCGTTGTTCATTATGACCTTGCCTACGTCATGCAGAAGCCCCGCCACAACCGCCTCCTCCCTTATGTTCCTGGAAAGCCGGGCTTCATCCACTATCAATCCGGCCGCCAGCGAGACACCGAGGCTGTGCTCCCACAGCTTCTGCTCCAGCAACCCGAAGCTCTTGTAAATATTGCGCGTGGAGACCGCAAGGGCTATCGTCCTTATAGTATTGAACCCAAGCATCGCTATGGCATCGGAAACGGTGTCGATCTTCTGGCGCATACGGAAAAAGACCGAATTTGCCATTTGCAGTACCCGTGAGGTCAGGGAATTGTCGGCCATTATAGCCTGTTTAAGTTCCTCAATGGAGCTGTTTTCGTTTCCAACCAGCTCGAGTATCCTGGCGGCAACGGCAGGGACTGCAGGAAGGTTGCTTGTCTGCAGAAGGACGTCCCTGGCATCGGCTCCGCGCCCCTCTATCGATTCCAGAAGATGCTTTATGTCTTCAAATATGAAGGGTTTTTGGATGACTTTTATGTTCCTGGACTTTACCTGGCTTTCGATCTCCCCGTCCAGGGCGGCCCCGGTAAGGAGAACGAACCTGCCTGACAGTTCGGGGTCCGACTGGCTCATTTTCTCAAATACCTTGACCCCGTTCAGGTCCTGGAGCGTAAGGTCGCAGAACACGGCGTTATAAAAGCCGTTGCTTGCCAGCTTCTGTACGGCCTGCGTGCCCGAGAACGCGGTGTCGGCCTCATAACCCAGGAAATCGCTGTACAGATCGAGAATTTCGACGATCTCCGGATCGTCATCTATAATAAGAATCCTGGCCATTTTTTAAACTGGATTATTATAATTTCCGCCTCCGGCACCCGTCAACCATGTTTTGCGCCGTTCAGTCCATTGCCAAACCGCAATCCGTGTGGCAGGAAGAAATGGTTCCCCGCCCCGGCGGCGCCCCGCATACGTATCTCACAATGGCCTCGGGTATTTCTCCCAAAGGCAGCACGCTGTCGGCCAGGCCGGCCTCCACCACCACCCGCGGCATTCCGTAAATGACGCAGGTCCTCTCGTCCTGCGCAATTATCTTTCCACCCTGACGTTTAAGACTGGCAAGCCCCTGCAATCCGTCATTGCCCATGCCGGTAAGTATCACTCCCAGGGAACGCCCCTGAAAGTGCGCGGCTACCGAGGACATCAGGGCATCGACGGAAGGCCTGTAGATGAAATTCCCGCCATGACTTATAGTGATGGAAGGCCTGGGCAGCCCGCTGGACAGGCTCATGTGGCCTCCGCCAGGCGCTATGTAAACGACTCCGCTCCGTGCGATCTCCCCATCTTGGGCCTCCTTCACTTCCAGGGCGGAAAGCTGGTCCAGCCTTTCAGCGAAGGGTTTTGTGAAATTGGCAGGCATATGCTGGCTGACCAGCACGGGCACCGGGAAGTTTCCTGGCAAAAAGGGTATTATCTGCTGGAGCGATTTGGGCCCGCCTGTTGACGTGCCGATGGCCACTATGTCCACATTTATGCGGTCCCCGCAAGCATCGGCCGGGATAGACGCCTTCACCCAGGGCGGACTTGCAGGCCTGGCCAGCAATTTTTTCTGCCCAAGGTGTTTTACCTTTTCAACCAGGACAGATTTCACTTTTATTATGTCCAGGGTGGATTCAGCGAGGTTTTTGGGGACAAAGTCCATTGCGCCCAGTTCCAGCGCGTGCAGCGTCACCCTTGCCCCCTCGCTGGTCTGTGAGCTGAGCATTATCACGGGCACGGGGTTATCGGCCATTATCCTCTTGAGCGCCTCGATGCCGTCCATCCCCGGCATCTCGACGTCCATGGTGACAACATCCGGCCTGAGCGCCGCTACCTTTTCGATGGCCTCAGAGCCGTTTCCGGCGGTGCCCACCACTTTGATGCCCGGGTCCGATTCGAGCATCCTTGAAAGGACGTTCCGCATGAAGGCGGAATCGTCCACGACAAGTACCGTTACCATGAAAAAACCGCCTTTCTATGCCCGGAGACGGCCAGCTTGAGGGAATCGCGGGTCATGGCTTTTTTATTTTCACCTTTTGCCGTCATAAACAAAGTTGTCTCCATATGCCGCTGATGACTGATTTTTCAGAAGCCGAGCTCCGTAAGAAGGCTGTCCACGCCTTCCTGAGTGACCTTTTCGGAGACAAACTCCCTGGAGGAGGCCTGCTCCAGATTCCCGCCAAAGCTGGTCACAAGCACCAAAAGCTCTCTTTCGACGTCTCCAACCAGGTCTATCACTTTTTTGAGCGCCTGGCCGGTCAGGTCCTGAAACGACTGCGTCGTAAGCACTTCAGTAAGGTCGTCCTCCAGCTTGTTTTTGAAGCTCTTCAGGTACTCGACAGATTCCTGGGGCTCCCTTATATTCCTGATGTGGGAGGAAAGCTCGTCCATGTTCAGGATATAGCTCTCGACGAAACTCATCGTCTTGTTGGCCGCCTCCTCCGTCCGGTCGATAACGAACTGCAGGCGGTCAACGGCCTGGGGCATATCGACCGAAGCCATATCCCTGAGCTTGGGATCAATGGCATCCTTAAAATTTTTTATGGAGTTATGGAGCTTGCGGGTAACCTTTCCGACCTCATTGTAGAGGTCTCCGCGCCCCTTTGTCATAATGCCCTGGATAATAGTTTCCGCCTTCTCGTAGTCCTGGTTCCCTATGGCGTCCAGAAATTGCATGACCTCGGCCACTATCCCGTCGGCGTCGCCGCCGGCCAGCTTCTTCCCGAAAAACTGTTTGGCGTCCTGGACCTCCTTTATCTTCACCGCTCCGGCCATTGTCTGCACCCTTTTTGTGACTTCCACCTGGCCGTCTGCCGTCTCGGTGACGTCCAGAACATCGTCCTCGAATAACGACGCGTCCTCGAACGGAATGAGCTTCCTGGGGTCAAGCAGCACGAGCAGTTTGTCATTTATCCTGGCAACCCCCTTGATCTGCTCCATCTTCTCGGAGAAAAACCTCTCGGGGTGCTCGACAGCCGAATCGTCGACCTCGACCACCCCGGTGATGCCGTCAACAAGCACACCGAATGTGATCTTTCCGCTCGACACGACAATGATCTTTCCGCCTGCTCCATCGTTCTGCTGGCCGTTTATATTAAGCAGGGCCCTCAGGCTCACTATGACAATAATGCTTCCCCTGAGGTTCGTGACGCCCTCGATATAGCCTGGTGCCTGCGGCATACGCGTGATGACGGGGGTGTTTATTATCTCCCGCACCTTAAGGATCGGGATCGTGTATTCCATCGAGCCAAGTTTAAAGCCAATGTACTGCCGCATTATTGCACCTCCGGAAACAGTTTTTTCATTATTTCTTGATCTTTATTATTGCGGCTCATGCCTGCGCACGCTCCTTCTCAAAGAGACTGCGCGCGATATGTCCCAGGTCTATTATCAATATCACTTTGCCATCACCCGATATTGTGGCCCCGAGGATGCACGGAGCGGTGCTGCTGGAGCCGGTGATGGACTTGATAACGACCTCCTGAAGCCCAAGAAGACCGTCAACCCCTATGCAAAACCTGCTGTCAGCAACGGCAACGACAATAACATACCTGCCCGAGGCCTCCCCGGCCCCGCCGTCTGAAGGCATGTCCGGAAAGACAGTCTGCCGGAGGTCCGGCTGGCCGGACTGCCCGTCCAGGAGGTCCGAAAGCTCGAAATACGGGTACACCCTTCCCCTTATGTTCAGGACCTTTTTGTGCAAAAACCCCTGTATCTCGCTTTTTGGCACCTTAAGGGTCTCGTCAACCAGCGTAAGCGGTATGGCGTAAACGCTGTCATTTACCCGCACCAGCAGGGCATGGATTATGGCCAGCGTGAGCGGCAGGCTTATCCTGAAGGTAGTGCCTACGCCTTTTTTGGTGATCGTCTCTATGAAGCCGTTAAGCTTGGAGACGTTGTTTTTCACGACGTCCATGCCCACGCCCCGGCCGGAAAGCTCCGTCGCCACGTCGTTTGTGGAGAGGCCGGGCATGAATATGAGGTTCACCGCTCCCTCCCGGCCGAGGGCCGCCGCCTCCTGCTCGCTTATGAGGCCCTTCTCAACCGCCTTGCGCTTGACCTTCTCAACGTCAATTCCCCTGCCGTCGTCAGACACCTCTATGATGATCTGGTTGCCCTTCTGGCTGGCGCTTATAGATATTACGCCCCTTTCGGGCTTTCCCAGGGCGATACGCTCGGTTTTTGGCTCGATGGCATGATCAATGGAGTTTCTGATTATGTGGACCAGCGGGTCGCCGATCTGCTCTATGACCGTCTTGTCCACCTCGGTCTCCTCACCCTCTATCCGCAGCTCCACATCCTTCCCTAGCGGAGCCGATATCTCCTTCACCATGCGCGGGAACTTGCCGAACACTTTTTTAAGCGGCTGCATCCGCATCTTCATCACCGCCAGCTGCATGTCAGACGTCAGCAGGTCTAGGAAAGAGACCGCTTCCAGCAGGCTTTCCATCTGCTGGTCCGAGGAATACCTCTGCTCAAGGCTGCCGGCCAGGTTAAGGAGCCTGTTTCTTATGAGAACGACCTCTCCGGTCAGGTTCATAACGTGGTCTATCTTGTCCACGCCGATCCTGAGGGTCTGAATCGCCTCGCTCTTAAGTTCCTTTTCTTTTTCCTTCTGCCTGGACTGGGAGTCTTCCATCTGCCCGGCTGCCGCTGTTTCTTTTTCGGGCACGCATGCGGGCGCCGCGCTGGCCGGCTTGGAGGGGACCAAAGAAGCGGGCCTTTCTATCACGGCCTTTTTTGCCTTTACGGCTACCTCCGGCGGATTTCCGAAGGAATCGAGGGCGCCATCCAGGGCTATAAGCATCCCGGATATGTCCGCCTCAGGCTGGCCCTTAGACTTTATTTCCCCTATAAGCTGCCTTACCATATCGAAGCTCTTGAGGATTACATCCACAAGGGAGGGCTCAAGGGATATCTCCCTGTCGCGAAGTTTTTTAAGGATCGTCTCGGCCCTGTGAGAAACATCGACTATCTTCTGGAAGCCAAGGAAACCGGCGGCCCCCTTCATGGTGTGCATGCCCCTGAATATGTCGTTTATTATCCCGGGGTCGAAGCCCTTCTCATCAAGCTCTATGAACAGCGGGTCTATCCGGTCCAGGGTCTCCTCGGCCTCTGCAACGAAATCCGCTATTATCTCTTCCATATCGTCAGACATGGCCTACCCCTGCGAAACCTTTTTTTCGAATATCTTGTCCAGTTTTTCCTTGAGGACCTCGGCCGTGAACGGCTTGACAACATAATTGCTGACGCCGGCCTTGATCGCCTCGATCACCTTGTGCTTTTCCGCCTCGGCGGTCACCATGAGGAAAGGGAGGTCCTTGAGCTCCGGATTGGAACGCACCTTTTTTAGAAGGTCCAGGCCGTCCATGTTCGGCATGTTCCAGTCGCTCACGACGAACTGGAATCCGCCCTCGCCTGTCAGCTTGCTGTACGCCTGCTGGCCATCCTCGGCCTCCTCCATCCTCTCAAACCCGAGCTGCTTGAGTATATTTTTGACGATGCGCCTCATCGTGGAAAAATCATCCACGACGAGGACCTTCATTTTAGTATCAAAAGCCATTTAGACCTCCTGTTCAAACATGTTTTTCATGAGGCTCCTGATGTTCTTTACAACATCCTCGGCGCTCACCGGCTTCATCATGAACCCGTTTACCCCTGCCTCGCACGCCCTCTTCTTCTCATCGGCGTCTTTTTCCGTGGTGACCATAAGGACCGGGATCTGGCAGCGGGTGGCGTCCGCCTTCAGGGTCCGCGTTAGCTCTATGCCGTCCATGAACGGCATGTTCAGGTCCGTTATTACCATATTTATGTTGCCCTGGGCTATCTTCTCGATGGCGTCAAGGCCGTTTTCCGCCGTGTCCACCTCGAATCCCTTGGCCTTGACGTAAAGACTCAGGAGCTTCCTGGTAGTCCGGCAGTCATCAACGATCAGGATTTTCATTTCACATTGTCCTTTGATAAATTAATGTATTATTAATGATCACCGGCTTGAAAGCCCTGGTAATATCGTGCAGGCCCTCCGATTTTCCTATTATCAGGTACCCGCCCGGGTTCAGACTGTCGTACAGGTTGGAAACGGCCTTCCTCTTGGACTTCAGGTCGAAATATATAAGCACGTTCCGGCAGAAGATGACATCCATACCTATGGGGAAGTTGATCTTCTTGTCGCTTACAAGGTTTATGTTGATGAACCTTACGCATTCCCTTATGGCCGGAGAAAGCTCATAGCCGCCGCAGTTGTGCCTGAAATATCTTGAGATATACGGCTCTGGCGCGTTCCTGACCGAATATGAATTATAGACTCCCCTCCTGGCAGACTCTATCGTGGCGTTGCTGATGTCCGAGCCGAGGATGCTGACCTTGAAACCCGGACATTTCTCCTTGACGAGCATTGCCAGTGTATAGGGCTCCTCCCCCGTGGAGCAGGCGCTGGACCAGACATTGATATTTCTCATCCCCGAGCGCCGCAGGACGTCAGGCACGATATGCTCCAAAAAAATGTAGAAGTGGTCCGGCTCCCTGAAGAAATACGTCTCGTTCGTGGTAATGGCGTCGATAAGGAACGTTATCTCCCCGTGGCAGCGGGGGCCGCGCAGAAACTCCATATACTGGTCAAAATCATGGAGCTCGTTTGCCTGCAGCCTGCCTGAAAGCCTTTTTTCGATAAGGTATTTCTTCGTATCGGGTATGAATATGCCGCATTGCCCGTAGATGAAGTCCCTGAGTTGTTTAAAGCTCTCCTCGCGGAGGGTTATGCCGGTAATCAACAAACGCTTTCCCCGTCTTCCCCGGAAAGACCGGCGGCAATGCCTTCTATCTGCCTGAGGGCCCTTGCGCAGGCTTTTTTAATGTCGAGGACCTTGCTGTCAAGCAGGGGGCTTATTAACGGGACCGCCTCCGCGCACCTCATCTCGCCAAGCAGGTCTATGAGAAAAGAAAGACCCTTGAACTTCAGGCGTCCGTCGTTTACGAGCGCCAGGAGGGCTTCATTGCACCCGAACCCCATCAGCGCGCTCTTTATCTCATGGAATCTGTGCTCGGAATCAGGCATGGAAGGGCTGATGGACCCGGCGGCATCTATAATGTGGAAAAGCGCCCGCTCATCCTTTATGGCTGAAAGGCCCATGAAGGCCAGCACTTTGTCATCCCAATCATCCTCCATCAGAAGACAGAGCATGAGGTCCGCCGCCTCTTTGGACTCTGGCACAACCCCTGCTGAAAGGAGCCCCCTTATGGTAAGCAGCTTTTCGGATTCCGGCGTGTCCTCCGCTTCAAGGTGCTCCTCAAGCGCCTTTAAAGCATCTTCAGTGCCTATGGAAGCGGCTGCATGTATGGCCTCGCTCCTTACGGCTTCCGAGGGGCTGTAGAGCAGTTCGGCCACCGCCTCTACCGATGAATTGTCCTTTATCTGGGAAAGGGCCTCGAGGGCCGAGAAGCAGACCCACTCCGTGTCCCTAAGGGCATCAATGAGGACCGGCACCGCCTGGGGATACCGGAGGGCGCCAAGCGCCTTCGCGGCGGAGACCCTGACATTCGGGTTCGGGTCCCCCCTGAGTATGGCCATAAGGTCCTCGGGCCGGTCGCAGGCGCCTATCTCGCATATCATGTCTATGGCAAACTTGCGTATGTCTTCGTCCTTGTCGTTTAAAAGAGGGCCGATCATTGGGACCGCCGCCGCCCCTATCTCCTGCAGGATTATGACCGCAGTGTTCCTCATTACGGCGTTGTCACGCAGAAGCGGCAGGACCATATACGCCGTTGCCTCTCCGCCAATGTCTATGAGGGAGCGCATGGCGGCGTCCTGCACGCCGGGGTTTGAGTCCCTCAGGGCCTTGATAAGCGGCAATAACGCCCGCTCATCCGCGCCTGAAAGCTCCTCGGCGGCGCAGCGCCTGACGGAAGCGTCATCGGACCCCAGCTCCCGTATGAGGTCTCTTATCTTCTGGCCCGTCAAAGTCATCTGTTCAATTTTCTCCTGTTGTAAGTATATATATCGTCATTCCCGGCACATTTCTTTACCCTTTAAAACAGTGACTTGAGTCTCAGGAGCGCCTGTTTGTGGAGCTGCGAGACCCTTCCTTCGGTCAGGGCCAGCACGCCGGCTATCTCCTTCATGGTCAGCTCGTCCCAGTAATAAAGGGAAAGTATCCTTTTTTCCTTCTCCGGGAGCCGCTCGATGGCCCCGGCAAGCGCCTCCTTGAGCTTGGTGTCCTCAAGGAGCTCAAGCGGATTTTTCGCCTCCCTGTCACTCAGGCAATCGTTTATGTCCAGGTCCCCATCTTCGTGGCTGCCCTTGAAGTCCTCGAACCTGAGCACGACGCAGTTGTTAGCATCCTGCAATATCTGGTGGTATTCCTCCACGGAAATGTCCAGCTCCCTGGCTATCTCTTCCTCCGAAGGCAGACGGCAAAGCTCCTTTTCCAGCTTTGAATGGGCTTTTTTTATGGAGTCTATCTTCTTTTTCATGGATTTCGGGACCATATCGTTGGCCCTGATCTCGTCAAGCATGGCCCCTTTGATGCGGAACTCCACGAAGGTCTTGAGCCTGGCCTTCTCCTGGTCGTAGCGCCTCACCGCGTCCAGAAGCCCCATTGTGCCCACACTGACCAGGTCCTCCGCGGTGAGGTGCGCAGGCAGCCTCCAGGCCAGCCTGTATGCAGTGTACTTGATGAACGGGAGGAACTCCCGTATGAGCGCCTCCTTTTCCTCTTCGTTCATCAAGGCATAGCCGGTCATTTGCACCTCGCCGGCCCCGTTCCGGATATCATGTTGCCAAGGAAAAACTGAAGAGACCCCTTCACCTTGCCGCTGGATTCCATTATCTTTTCGGCCATGCCGCAGACCTGTAGCGCCGCGTCGCTGGACGGGAACATGTCTACGAACGGCCTTTGCGCCCTCACGGCCTTTCTGATGGAGCCGTCAAACGGGATATAGCCAAGGTAGTTAAGCGAAACATTAAGGAATTTCCCGGTAACCATCACCAGCCTCTTGAACACCTCGAAGGCCTCCTCCGGGCTTTTGACGGAATTCACCACTATGCTGAACTCGCGCTCCTGGTAGCGCGTGAAAAGGACCTTTATGAGCGCATAGGCGTCCGTCATGGCGGTTGGCTCCGGGGAGGTGACGATCACCGTCTCCTGGGCCGCCACGCAGAAAAAAGCCACGTTTTCCGAAATGCCCGCCGCGGTGTCTATGATGAGGAGGTCGAAATTGCCCGTGTAGGCGTCGAACTCCTCCATTATCTTGAGCCTCTGGAACTCGTCAAGGGAGGTCAGCTCCTGGACGCCGGAGCTGGCCGGCAGTATCTTTATCCCGTGCGGGCCGTCCGCCATGATGTCCGCAAGCGATTTCTCGCCGGAAAGCACGTGCTGGATATTGTACCTGGGCGAAAGCTGCATCAGCACATCAACGTTGCTCAGCCCCAGGTCCGCATCAAGTATTATCACTTTCTTTCCCATTTTGCTTGCGGCCACAGCCATGTTGACCACCACATTGGTCTTCCCGACACCGCCCTTGCCGCTCGCAACGGCCAGCGTCTTCACCTTTGACTTCCCGTCCTTGTTCAGCATTTATAGCATCCTTTCGCCAGTATCAGGTTTCCAAGCATGGTCTCGTTCAGAAACTCTATGTCATCGGGCACTCTCTGGCCCGTTGCGAGATACGCCACAGGCTTTCCGTAGACCATCTGCAGGTTATATATGGAGCCAAAGCTGACCGCCTCATCCACCTTCGTGAATGAGATGTAGTCGAGCGGCAGCCTCCTGTAGCTGGAGTATGCCTCTGTCATGAACTCGTCATCGCTTGATGCGCTCATGAGCAGGTGCAGTTCCATGGGCGCGAGGTCTGCGGGCACCGCAGAGCACATGCTGCCTATATACTCGATATACGAATCGTCCCTGGGGTTCCTGCCGGTCGTGTCTATGAATATGACGTCCCTGGTCTTTCCGAAATCCGCGGCCTTCACTTTCAGCTCCTCAGGGGTGGAAGCGGTTGCAAGGGGTATGCCCATTATCCGGGCATATATTCTGGCCTGCTCGCCCGCGCCTATCCTGTAGGTATCCAGGTTTATTATGGCGGCCTTTTTGCCATCCTTTATGGCCCGGGCGCACAGCTTTGCCATGGTGGTGGTCTTCCCCACGCCGGTAGGCCCTATCAGCATGACCGCCTTTTTTCCGTCCCGTTCACGTTTCGTCTTAAGGTCTGCCGTTATCAGCCTCTGCAGGTCCTTTGCGTCCTTCGCCTTTTCACAGAGCCTTATTGCAAACTCGTCCCTTATCTTCCTTTCCCTGAGAAAATTGAGGAGCGATTTTTTGCCGCGGTCCATGGACGCGCCCAAAAAGGCCGCCCCGGCCTTCATCTCATGTATGACGGCCTTAAGCTCGTTTATTTCCGTCTTGAACTGCCCGGTTATCTCATCCCTGAAACGCTGGAGCCCCGCCACCGCGCCGGCGGACGCAGGAGAAGCCCCGTCCGGAGCCGCGAAATGGGCCACGGGCACCCTGTCCATGTCGTAGTCCACCGCAGCGGTGACCTCGACAAACGGCCTCGCCCCGCTTTTTTCCTCCGAAGAAAGTATGACGGCATCTTCGCTCAGCTCCTTCCGCACGAGCTCCAGCGCCTCGGCAAAATTCTTTGCTTTGAATTTTCTAATCTTCATATTTCAAGACCCCGGTTGTATGGATTTTCACGGAAGGCGATATCTCCGCATTTGAAAGCACTACTAGGGACGGAACGAACTTTTCCATTATCCTCCTTACCATTTTTCTTACGTGGGAAGAGCAGAGTATTACGGGCTGCATGCCGCGGAATTTGCCTTCCTTCACCGCGGACTCGACAGCCTTAATGAGCCTGTGCACGGTCTCCGGGTTCACGATCCCCCCGGCCTCGGCGGACTGCGCGATGGCCTTTTCGAAACGGGGGTCGAGGGCCATGACCTTTATGTCTCCGGTCTCGGACTGGTACTGCCTGCTTATAAACCGGGCCAGGGACTGCCTTACGTACTCAGACAGCATCTCTGTGTCTTTCGTGGTGGGCGCGTAATCCAGGAGCGTCTCCACTATGGTGAGCATGTCGTTTATGGGCACCCGCTCCTTAAGCAGGTTCTGGAGCACCCGCTGCACTCCGCCCAGCGACAAGTGCGCAGGCAGGAGCTCGTCCACTATTTTCGGGTTGTTCTTGGACAGCGCGTTCAGGAGTCCCTGGACCTCACTCCTTGTGAGCAGCTCCCATGCATGGCTCCTTATGAGCTCCGTAAGGTGTGTGGCTATGACAGTGGCCGGGTCCACCACGGTGTAGCCGCTCATGCGCGCGTTCTCCCTTTCGGCTTCCTTTATCCAGAGGGCAGGCAGCCCAAAGGCGGGCTCCTTCGCGGGAATCCCGTCTATTTTCGAGGCCTCCGCGCTGGTCACTGCAAGGAAGTAGCCAGGCATGACCTCGCCTTTTCCGACCTCAACGCCCCTGATCAGGAAACTGTACTCGTGCGGCCTCAGCTGCAGGTTGTCCTTTATGTGGATCGAAGGCGCTATGAAGCCAAGCTCCGACGCCAATTGCCTTCTTAATGCCTTTATCTTCCCAAGAAGCTCCGAACCTGCGGACTCCACAAGCGGGATGATGCCGTAGCCGATCTCCAGCGTGAGGGGCTCTATCTCCAGGAACTTTTCAAGCGGGCTTTCCTGCGGCGCCTGGGCCTGCGGGGCCGGGGCCTTCTGCTCTTCAGCCTCCGTCTTGTTTATGGCATAGGCAAGGGCTCCGGAAGATGCCGACATGAGGAAGAAAGGAATATGGGGCAGCCCCGGTATCAGCCCCAGGAATACCATGATGCCCGCTGCGCTCCCCAGCGCCTTGGGATTCAATATGAGCTGGCTGGTTATCTCCTTTGAAAGGTCCTTCTCCTGGCCCGCCCGGGTGACGATTATGCCTGCCGCCGTGGACACCAGCAGAGCCGGTATCTGGGACACGAGCCCGTCGCCTATCGTAAGGATGGTGTAAGTGTTTGCGGCCTGTGCGATGGGCATGCCCTTCTGGAATATGCCTATCACCAGCCCGCCGATGATATTTATCCCGGTGATGACAAGACCCGCTATGGCGTCCCCACGGACAAATTTGCTTGAACCGTCCATAGCCCCGTAGAAATCTGCCTCCTTGGCTATGAGCGCGCGCCTTCTCCTGGCCTCGTCCTCGTCTATGAGCCCTGCGTTCAGGTCGGCGTCGATGGCCATCTGCTTTCCGGGCATGGCGTCCAGGGTGAACCTTGCGGCCACCTCGGCCACCCTGCCGGAGCCCTTCGTTATGACAACGAAGTTAATTACTATCAGGATAAGGAACACGATGAAGCCCACCGCGCTGTTTCCGCCTACTATGAACTTGCCGAAGGACCTTATCACAGTGCCGGCCGCATCCGGCCCCTCGCTGCCGTTAAGGAGGATGAGCCTGGTTGAGGCGACTTCCAGGGCGAGCCTGTACAGGGTCACCAGGAGCAGTACGGAAGGGAAAACCGAAAAATCAAGCGGCTTTTTTACATATATGCCCGTGACAAGTATTATGATCGCAAGACAGATAGAAAGGGACAGAAAGATGTCCAGCAGAAAAGGAGGCACCGGCAATACCATGACGGCGAGAATGCCCATCACGCCCGTGGCTATCAGCAGGTCCGACCTCTTCTGGATAAGCGAAAGAAATTTATTCATTTTTTTATTTCCCCTCAGACCTTCCTCTTGAGCTTAAAGACGTAGGCGATTATCTTTGCCACGGCCTTGTAGAGCTCCTCCGGGATATAGGAGTTCAGCTCCTGCTTGAAAAGCGCCCTGGCTACAGGCTTGTCCTCCACAATGGGCACCCCATGCTCCGCGGCTATCTCCTTGATCCTGGCGGCCACATGCCCGGCCCCCTTGGCGATGATCTTCGGAGCAGGGGTGGATTTCTTGTCGTAAAGGAGGGCCACCGCGAGGTGCGTGGGGTTAGTGATGACGACGGTGGCCTTTGGCACCTCCTGCATCATCCTCTTCCTTGCGGCCTCTCTCCGCAGGCTCTTTATCCTGGATTTTATTACCGGGTCGCCCTCGCTCTCCCTGTATTCCTGCTTCAACTCCTCCTTGCTCATGCGGATGGAGCGCTCGAACCTGAACTTCTCGACAACATAATCGCCGAACGCTATGACCACAAAAATGCCGAAGGCGTCCAGCACCGCCTTTGATATGAAGGAAAAGCCGGTCTTCTCCACTCCGCCCATCCCCATTGCCTGGGTGGCGGGCAGGATGCGGAAGGCCCTCTCTATGGCCGCATACAGGACAAAGCCCCCGAGCGTGAACTTGAAAACACTCTTGCCAAGCTCTATCAACCCGTTCAATGAAAAAAACCTCGAAAACCCGGCAACGGGGTTGAGTTTCTCCACATCGAAACTCAAGGGTTTGATAACCAGGCCGCCCTGCGCGGCACCGGCCCCGAGGGCCAGCACGAAAGACAGTCCCAGGAACGGGATAAGGATGGAGAACATGCCGATGGCGGCCTTTTTCGTCACGGCAACGGGGTCAGCCCCGTAGCTGAGGGAAAGGAAATTTCCCGTCATCGTGGAGATCCTGCTTATCACCAAGGGTCCTGCGAAATAGAAGATCGCGATGATGCCTGCTGTGGCCGCCATCGGGCCAAGCTCGCGGCTGCGGGCAATTTGGCCTTTTTCCCTGGCCTGCTGCCGTCTTCGCGGGGTCGCTTTTTCTGTTCGCTGGTCGTTTTCCGCCATTTTATTTTCAGCCCTTTTTACCCCTTAGCCAATGAGATTATCCTGAACATGTTGTCCCTGGCGCCGTCAAGATACGAGCCTATTACGTTCATGAAAACCGGAAGCCCAAGGATCAGCAGGACGAAACCCACAATCATGTAAAGCGGGTATGCCATAAAAAATATGTTCATCTGCGGTGCGGCTTTCTGCACAAAACCAAGCACCAGGTTCACCGTCAGCCCGGCTATTACCACGGGGGCGGCCAGCTTCAGGGCGATGACGAACATTCTGCCCGCCATGCCCAGCACCGCAGGCGTCATCCTGCTGATGGAGACCTTGCCAGGCGGGGCCCACTCGAAACTCTTCACGAAAGCGTATATGAGCTCGTGGTGTCCGTTGACCGCAAGGAAAACGAGCATCGCGATCATGGTGTAGAGCGTTGTGAGCTCCGTGACCTGTCCGATCTCCGGGTTAAGGACGGTGGCCATGGAAAGGCCCATCGAAACGCTCATGATCTGCGCGGCCATCTCCACGGCAAAAAAGACAAGCCTGAAGGCAAACCCTATCGCCATGCCGAACACGACCTCCCGGATTATCACGCCCGCTATCTCAGGCCTGGCCGGTATGGGGAAACTCACAACAGGCGTAAGGACCATGGCCAGGGCCACCGCGAAAAACACACGGATGCGGAGCGGAAAAATGGTGGAGGAAAAAAACGGCAGAAAGGCCACCGCGGTCCCCGTGCGCAGCAGCACGATCAGAAAGACCGGCAGGTACGCGGCAAATATGTTCATGGCCGCCTTTGGCACGAGATCAGTCAAGACCGCACCCCGCATGGCCCTTCATTTCCCACCCGTCCTGTTGAATTGCTGCTGCACTTTGCCACCCGTCCTTCACCTTACGTAATTTGGGATGTTGTATATAAGATTGTGCGCATAATCGACCATTATCTTCGTGAGCCACGGGGCCATTACAAACAGGCATACGAAGACCGCTATTATCTTGGGCACAAAAGTGAGCGTGAACTCCTGTATCTGGGTGACGGCCTGGAAAACGCTTACCAGAAGCCCCGTGAAAAGACTGACAAGAAGCGTCGGACCGGAGACAAGCAGTATGGTCCTGAAGGCCTGGGCCGATATTTCCCTTAAGGCGTCCGCGTTCAATGGAAGCTCCTTATTATCGATCCCGTAACCAGGTTCCACCCGTCCACAAGCACGAAAAGAAGCAGCTTGAACGGCAGGGACACGAGCGCCGGAGGCAGCATCATCATCCCCATGGAAAGCAGGATACTGGAGACTATCATGTCTATAACGAGGAAAGGCAGGTATATCAGAAAGCCTATCTCGAAGGCCGTCTTAAGCTCGCTTATCACGAACGCCGGGACTATCACCCGCAGCGGCAGCTGCTCAAGGTCCGTTGTGTTCATCCCGTCGAACTTGTCCTCCTTGGCAATCTTCACAAAGAGCGCCAGGTCCTGCTGCCGGGTCTGCTTAAGCATGAAGGTCTTTATTGGCGGAGCGGCCCTGTCCAGCGCCTCCTGCATGGGTATCTGCTTGGCCATGTAGGGGTTCAGCGCGTTCTTGGTTATCGTGTTCAAGGTCGGTGACATGATGAACAGCGTAAGAAATATCGAAAGGCCTATGATCACCTGGTTCGGCGGTATCTGCTGGCCACCGATGGCCTGGCGCATGAACGACAGCACGATCACTATCCTCGTAAAAGACGTGAACATTATCAGTATGGCCGGAAGGACGGACAGGAAGCTTATAAGGAAAAAGACCCCGACCATGGAGTTTGGCGTTCCGAAGCTCATAGCGCACCGTCCTTTTCCTGCGGGTTTATTTTGTCCAGCTCAAGCTCACGGCTGGAATATATCTTCATGAGCTTGAGTTCCGTGGCGGTGACGCCAAGCAGCAGGACGTCGTTTCCGAGCCTCATCAGGGCGATCCCCTTTTTGGGGCCGAACCCCTGGTATGCAAGCATGCTCAGGATGCCCGGCTTGCCCTGGCGCTTCCTTATGAATGCGGCAGCCGCGTATATCAGCCCTATGACCAGGCCCAGCGCGGCAAACATTCTCAGGTAAGTCAATATCATCTGAGGTTCCTTATCCTCTCGACAGGGCTTATTATGTCCGTAAGGCGGACGCCGAATTTCTCGTTTATCACGACGACCTCCCCCCTTGCCACCAGCTTGCCGTTCACAAGCACCTCAAGCGGCTCCCCGGCCAGCTTTTCCAGCTCCACCACGGAGCCCTGCCCCAGCTGGAGCAGGTCCCTTATCAGCATCCTCGTGTTGCCGAGCTCCACCGTCACCTCAAGCGGTATGTCCAGCAGGAAATCTATGTCCTTTGGCTGCCCTTTCGGCTGCTCCGGCGCGGCGGCCGCATCCTCATGGATATCCTTCACTTTGCCTTCTTCGCTCATTTTATAAACTCTCCTCTTTTGGCTTGGGCTCTATTACCCTGGTTACCTTGACCGCCTGATTGCCCCTGCACTGCCCGGGACGGCCCATGAATTTACGGATGCCTTGCACCCGGACGTCCAGTTCGTCTTCCACCGACTTGCCCAGCTTCAGGATGCTGCCCACCCCGAGGTCCAGTATCTGGCCGAAGGTGAGCCGGGTCCTGCCCAACTCCGCCGAGATAAGCACTTTTGAATCTATCAGCGTCTCCTTGAGCTTTGACACCCACCTGGCGTCTATATCGAACTTTTCCCCCTGTATTCCGGAATTCAGCTTGTCCTTCACCGGCTCTATCATCGAATACGGGAAGGCAAGGAAGAGCTTCCCCATGAAGTCCTCGACCTCCACGTTTATCTCCACCTTTATCACTATCTCGCTTGGGGTGGCGATGGTGACAAACTGAGGGTTCATCTCGGAGAAGACGTACTCCGGGCTGGCCTTGAGGATGATGGACCATGCCTCGCCGATGTCGGACAGGGCAAGGTTCGTTACCTTCTTTATGACCATGTTCTCTATCGAGGTGAAGGACCTTCCCTCAGACTTGACATAAGGGGTGCTCCGGCCGCCAAAGAAAAACTCCACAAGGCCGAATACAAGGGGCGCCTCCATCACGGCAAGCGCATAGCCCTTAAGCGGGTTCATCTTGAAAATGTTTATGTTCGACGGAAAGGGGATGCTCTTCATGAACTCGCCGAACTTGACGATCTGCATATTGCTTACGCTTATGTCAACGAACCTCATGATGAGGTTCGAGAGCGAATTCCTGAAATGCCTCGAAAACCGCTCGTTCACTATCTCAAGACCGGGCATGCGGCCGCGGATAATGCGCTCCTGGCTGGTAAAATCGTAAGTGCGGACCCCGGAGATCTTGCGGTCGCCCGCCTCTGTCTCTATCTCCCCGGCGTCCACGCCCTTTAACAGGGCATCTACTTCTTCCTGTGAAAGTACGTCGCTCATTGCATTACAAATTCCGTAAAGTAAACGTTCTTAACCACGGGCTTGCCCAGCACCTGGTTGGCCCTCAGGATTATGTCGTCCTTAAGCTGCATCTTGCCATCGGCCGACATGATACCATCCACCGTCTCGCTGCCCAGAAGGGTGATTATCGCGTCCCTGAGCTCTGGCTTGTTCAGGTTTATGAGTTGCCCGCCAGCGGCGCTGGTCGCCTCAAACTGCAAGGTCATCTTTAAAAACCTGCCCGGATCCGCCAGGTTCAGGATGAAAGGTTCCATAGGCACCAGGACAGCGCCCACCT
Source organism: Nitrospirota bacterium (assembly GCA_021813765.1). Lineage (GTDB taxonomy): Bacteria > Nitrospirota > Thermodesulfovibrionia > Thermodesulfovibrionales > JdFR-88 > JAKAEG01. The sequence continues at coordinate 31,028 of JAKAJM010000007.1, read as the reverse complement.
CCTCCTTTTTTTTGGCAGCCCCGGAAGCGGAACCGCTTTTGCCGCCGCTGAAAAGATAAACCCCGCCCCCGCCCAGGACAGCTAGCACTTTTGAGCCTATCACCGCCATCTTGATAGGAAATTTCTTTTTCCCGGATTCCGAGGGGTCGCCAGCAGCTTCACTTTCCAGATCTTCAGGCATTTTTTTTGACGTCCTCCATTTTTTTATGGTTCAGTTCATTCGACACGAGGATAATTAACAAATATCGTGCCAGAACACAACCATTTGTTTTTTAAATATATTTTCAAAAAATAAAAAGCGTGCGGAAGCGGATTGTCAAAAAAATGACTGAATAGGCATGCAGTTTCCGGATGGCGGAAACAGCAAAGAGGCGGTTTCTTACTCCTTGCCTATGACGTGCAGTTTCATGAGGCGGGTAGTCCCCTGTTTGTTTGGAATGCCGGCGGTTATCACTATGATGTCGCCAGTTTTGGCCAGTTTTTCCGAAAGGAGCGCTTTTTCGACCTCCCGGAACTGCTCCTCCATACTTGTGACCATGCGGATCTTGCGGGCAAGCACGCCCCAGTAAAGGGCCATTCTTCGCAATACGGCGTCGGAGGGGCTAAAAGCTATTATGTCCACCTCGGGGCGCAGCATGGAGACCAGCCTGGCGGTGGATCCGGACTGGGTAAAGGCTATGATGTATTTAGCCCTTACGCCCTGCGCCGCATCGGCAGCGGCCCTGGCGACGGCCTCCGAAAAGGTCCCCTTCTGTTGATAACGGCTTTTTACCGGCAGCGACAGCTCCGTTTCCTCGATTATCCTGCCCATCATCTCAACGGTCTCAAGCGGATACTTTCCGACCGATGTCTCCTGGGAAAGCATCACGGCGTCGGCCCCGTCCAGTATGGCGTTGGAGACGTCTGTGGTTTCGGCCCTCGTGGGGCGCGGGCGCTCCGTCATGGACTCGAGCATCTCCGTGGCGATTATCACGAACTTCCCCGCCCTATTAGCCTTCTCTATGAGGGATTTCTGGGCGATGGGCACATTTTCAGGCGGTATCTCCACCCCCAGGTCCCCTCTGGCCACCATGATGCCTTCAACGAGGGGGAGGATCTCCTCCAAGTTCCTAATCGCCTGGGGCGTCTCTATCTTGGCTATAATGGGAAGCCCCTCCGCGTTCTCCCTTTTCAGGAAATCAAGGAGGGCTAGCACGTCATTACGGGTGCGCACGAAAGAGAGCGCAACGTAATCTATCCCCATCCTTATGCCCAGGCGCAGGTCCGCCTCGTCTTTTTTTGTGAAGGAGGTGTCAAGCGGTTTAAGCCCCGGCAGGTTCACACCCTTTTTTTCCTTCAGGGTGCCGCCCGTTTTTACGACCGCTCCCAGGTAGTCCGTCCCCTTTTCCGTTATCTGAAGCTCTATGAGCCCATCGCTCAGCAATATGCGGTTGCCCTCCTCGGAGGCCTCTATCAGGTGGGGGTATTTTATAAATACGGTATTTTCATCGCCCGGGCCGCTTCCGCGCCTGACGGTGAGGGTCTGCCCTTTCCTGAGCTCTATCTGCCCTCCCCTCAGCGACCCAAGGCGTATCTTTATGCCCTGAAGGTCCTGCATGATGGCGACGGTTTTTTTAAGCCTTTCGGCCTCCTCCCGTATGGTCACGATCGCCTTTTCATGAAAGGCATGGGTGCCGTGGGAAAAGTTCAGACGGGCCACATTCATGCCGCCCGTAATTAGCCCGCCTATGGTCTGCCTGCTTATGGAGGCAGGCCCTATGGTACAGATTATCTTCGCCTTCCTGCGCATGAGATAAAATTAGCACAGGCTTTTTTCATTGGCAAACGGAAGGCAGAATGATGCGTGGCAAAAAATAGATCAAAAGGGCAAAAAAAGCAAGAAACAAAAAAACCATCGGGCACGGGGCCTGATTTAAAGGCTAGTGCGGCACAGGCGCTTCTGCCCGGGACAGACCGGCATAACTTTTTTCTTTCACAGCTTCAAGCTGTCCAAGTGCGGCCAGTATCCTCCTTGCGTAGCCGGGGTCGGGCCCGCCATAGCAAAGGAGCGCGTCCCTGAGGTTGTTCCTTTTCCATTCCAGGTATTTGTTCAGGATGTAGGAGCTTGCATCCATGCATTTTGATATGCTGAACAGGTCGTCTTCGTTGCGGATGATCCCCTGGTCCTTAAGCTCGTTCATCCATGTTTTGCCCATCACCTGCATAAGGCCGACGGCGCCCGCATCGGAGACCGCCTCCGGATTGAAATTCGATTCCACCTTGGCAATGGCGATGAGCAGGTCTGGGAAGCGGTGCTTGTGCGCCTCATCGTATATTCTGGCTACCATGTTCAGTGGCATATCACTGCATTTGCTCATCCATCTAAGGACCGCCTTTTTCTCATCCTCACTCCGGACCTTTGCGATGACAGCGCCGGAGCGCACCGCATGATGGGCGGCCAGGGAGGGCAGCGCAGCCCGCTTTTCCCCAGGCTTCATAACGACAACCACGGTGATGAACAACACCGCCAATAGCAGGGACAAAACCGCGGCCCCAATAATGTATCTGTTTTTCAGCCTTCTCATTTTGTTTATTCCGGACCCTAATGGATCAGCCGATGATATCCGTAGCAGTGGGTAAATATTAAGTGGAACCGGCGCCTTTGTCAAGATAAAAATCGGACAAAATAAAAAATTTTTGTGTTTTTTTAAATTTTGTCCGGGGGATCACAAAATCAAGGACCGGGAACGGGTCATGAAAAACCGGGGAGAATAATTAATGAAGCACCCTGCGACAAGCCGCAGGGTATCGAAGCCTAAGATTTTCAGTTTGTCATCCCGGCCGGATTTATTCTGGCTGCAAATAAAAACGGACGGAATCTTTCCTCGGGTTCCGGAAGGATTCCCGGCGCGCTTCGCTTGCGGGAATAACACAACTAAGGAAACCCTGAAGCAAGCTGCAGGGAATTGCAAGTTAAAAAAAAGACCTGCAAAAAATTACAAAACTGATCCCGGACGCCATTCCCTTCGTCTTAAATTATAGTGTCTTAAATATCGCCGCTCAAGGATTTGATATGTTGCGATACTGCTTAACCGCAGGAGTTATAAAAAAAGGGCGGCCCGCGGGCCGCCCTTCAAAAGAGCGTTTGCTTTTTTCTTTCCCTGTGGCTACTGCTTCATGTTCACCAGGGTCTGCATGAGCTGGTCCATCGTGGTGATCATCTTGGAGTTGGCCTCGTAGCCGCTTTGCGCGGCGATCATCTTTACGAACTGGTCCGAGAGGTCTACGTTGCTTTCCTCGAGGCTGCCGGAGTTAACGCTGCCCAAACCCGCTGTCTGTGGCTTTCCGATCAGCGCCTGTCCCGATTCCACGGTCTGGGTATACAGATTGCCGTCAAGCTGCTGGAGCTTTGTGGGGGCATCGAAGTTAGCAAGGACTATCTCTCCAAGCGTCTTCTGCATTCCGTTCGTGAACGTACCTGTTATTACACCGTTTTTGTCTATGGAATAATTTTCAAGGGTGCCTGCGGGGCTTCCGTCCTGGGTTATGTTCTCTACGGCAAAATCGGAAGCAAACTGGGTTGTGCCGTTAAGGCCGGTGCCGCCCTCGTCGATTGCCGTGCCGTAGTCAAACGAGATGTTCTGGGGAGTTGCGAAATTGAAGCTGATATTGGGATCGCTGCTGTCGCTGGCCAGGGCCCCGCCTGAGGTGAAATACAGGTTCTGGGCTGTTCCTGCAAGCGTTGGAGTGCCGGACGTATTGTTATATACGTAGCTGACCTGCCATTGATTGTCTCCCGCGTAAGTTCCGGAGGCAACCGGCCCCAGGTTTGTGAAATAGGCGGTGATCTGGTGGGCCACACCCTGGATATCGTAAGCGGTAAGGGAGGTGGAATAATCGTAGTTTGTGGGTGTGCCGCCGGTGCCTCCGGTAAGGCTGAACGCGCCCGTTACAGGCGCGGTCGACTCCAGGTTCAGAGTCATGCCGACCTTGCTTGTTGCCTGCGGGGGCAACTGGGAAACGGTGAGCGTCAGGTTGCCGATGTTGCCGGTGATGTTCCCGTTGGCGTCTGCCTGATAGCCCTGGAGGATGTCGCCCTGGGAGTCAACAATGTTGCCGCTTTTGTCCATCTGGAACTGGCCCGCCCTGGTATAGCGCTCCCCGCTCGAGCCGTTTACGACAAAAAAGCCGTTGCCCTCTATCGCCATATCCAGCGCGTTCGAGGTGGTCTCCAGGGCGCCCTGCGTGAATTGCGGAGTGACATCGTCCACCCTTACGCCGCTGCCCACCTGCATGCCGGTCAGCTCCGAGGAAAGTACGTCCCCAAAAACTGTGTCCGAGTTCTTGAACCCCACGGTGTTCTGGTTGGCGATGTTGTTGCCTACAACCGAAAGTGCAGTGTCCTCCGCGTTAAGTCCGCTTACCGCTGTGTACATTGACGAGATCATCTCTATTCCCCTCCTCTATTGGGTGTTTTTGATTTCCGTGATATCGCTCATGGAAACAGTCGTGTTGTCAGACAGCACAAGGCTGGTCTGGTTGTTCTGGAATGACACGCCCGTGACCCGGGCCGTATCGCCGCTTGAAGTGGTGACATATTTGCCTATCATGTTGCTGGCCATCACATTGTTTGAGAGGCTACCCATGGAGGTGTTCAGATTGCTCAGCTGCTCAAGCTGGCTGAACTGGGCCAACTGGGAGGTAAACTGGGTGCCGTCGACCGGCTGCAGAGGGTCCTGGTACTGAAGCTGGGTGGTGAGCAGCTGCAGGAACTCGTTCTGAAGAGCGCTTGCGCTGGGCATCGTGCTGCCGCCGGACGACCCTGTCTGGCCGGCCGGGACTACGCCTGTAGGTTGGACTGTTGTGCTCATCTTTTTAAAAAACCTCCTTTTTTGCTCTTTTAGGCGTCAAATTCACGGGATTTTGATCTTTTTTTCTATTTATTTCTATCATCTTCGCCAGTTGATCCTCAGGCAAAAAGGCTCAAGAGGCCGCCGCCCGCCGCTGCCGGCTTTTGGCCTGCCTGCTCCATCTGCACGGCCTTTGCTTCACCTCCGGATTTGCCTTTGCCTTCCGAAAAAAACTCCTGCCGTCCGCCATTATTCCGGTTCCGCAGCGAAACGGAGAAACTGCCGACGTTGATTCCTTCTCCGGCCAGCTTGCTTGCGATATCCCCAAGATGCCCCTCGATGACTTCCTTGCCGACGGATTCCGAAGCGTTGATGTGCGCGTTCAGGTGCCCTTTATCCATATAAAGCTTTATATCCATCTTGCCCAGGCCTTCGGGCTCGATCCTTACCTCAATTGAATTGTCCGCCTGCTTCGTTACAACAAAGGGCTCAGAGTGCATCGGTGCGGCCTTTGCAGTCCCTGCCTGTTCACGGACCGTAACGGACCCCGAATTCGTGTTTGTGGAATTACCGCTTCCAGGGATAAGGGAGTTGCCTTTGTCTGTGGGTTGAAGGCCCTGGGCGGCCGCTGCCGGTCCGCTGTCCTTTACCCCGTCTTTAATAGCGGTTTGCATATCCTTTGCATCCCCGGCTGCGTGCGGCACCACAAATCTGCCCTGTACTGCGTTGCTGGATGATCCCTGGCCCGCAAGCGGCAAGCCGGCAGCCTGTGATGATGGCCTTGAATTATCCTGACCGCCTGAGTTGTCTGCACTGTCCTGTTTTGCGGTCTCTTTTGCGGTGGGGCCCATCAAGCCATTTTGCCCCTTGTCTTCCTGTTGTTTAATGCCGCCCTCTTTGCCCTGCGCTTCCAGGTCTTTCATGCGCAGAATATCTGCTGCCTGAACCCCGGGATCCCTGTTTTTTTCCGCATCGGCCGGGGCCCGGCCGGGAAATTTCTCAGGCGCCGCACCTGTTTTATTTGTCCCTCCAATCCCCCGGTCCTGGCCGTCCGCTTTTGCCGGATTTGCCTCACTAGCGGGCGTTGAAAAAGGAAAAACGCTTTTTGGAGCTGCCTGAAGCTGACCACCCGTGGGCCCGGCATTTTTCCTGTCTTTTTGATCCCCGGCCGGCACACCGCCGTTTGAAGGAGGCGTAGCGGATGCAAAAATTACGCTACCGGCTCCATTTGACGCGTCCGCCAGCGGCAAAGAAGTAGCGGCAGACATCTCCTTTGTTTTTTTGTCCTGTCCGGAATTGGTACCCGGGCCCGCTTTTGCAGCGGCCGAGGAGAGTACAGCGTCAGAGGAGACATCCTCTGTGCCAGTTCCAGCAGGTGCCGCTTTCTTTTTCTGCTGGCCCTTTAAATGCAAAAAAAAGCCCTGCGCGACCGCGCTTCCTATAATTCCGGCGATGCCAGTGCCGTTGCTGTCTTTGGAGGCGGTATTCTTAGAAGATGCCCGGCCCGCGTTCTGCGCTTTGCCTCCGGAGCCAGCCGTAAGGCCGGAGAAACCAGCTTCCGCTTTTTCTTTTTCCGCGGTGGCAAAGTCCGCAAGCATGCCTGGAACTGAAAATTTTTTATTTTCCTGTGCTTCAGTCAATAGGGACTGCTCCGTTTTTGCCTGCGCGACGGTGCCGGTTTTGATTTTTTTTGCCCCATCGGCTGATCCCTTTTCTGGTCCGCCATTTTTGGCCGCTCCGGTCTGGCCGGTTTTTGTCTTTCCCTGATCCGGAGCCTGCTCCGCCCGGCATGCGCCGCTGTCCTGGGCGCTTTGCGGCCCATGGGCCTCCCTTAGGACATCGGGAAAGGAAACACTTGCTCCTGAAGACTGGCCGCCTCCCGTCTGCCAGGAGGAAGTCTGAACGGCCTTTGCCCTGTCCATGTCAAGCATCATGCCTGTAGGTTTCATGCAGACATCTATTCAACAAACGTGCCAGGCATGACACGATCTTTAAAAAACGTTTCAATACCTGAATTTAAAAGAAAAAAGCCGGATTTTAAGGATCCGGCTTCAAAATACCTGAAGCTTTGTATGTTAAGGAGGGATGAAAGATTTACCTGCTGGGAATTTTTTTCCCTAGTGAAAGTATTCTCCTTGATATGGCAGCCGACTCCTTGGGAGACATGGCGGCCATGACAGCAGCGGCCTTTCTCGGGTTCATCATGAGCACTATCCTCACAGCCGCGTCCTTATCCAGACCGGAGAGTGTCTGGGCCGTGTTTTCAGGCGGCATGGTCTCATAGACCTTCACAAGCTTTGCCACGGCCCGGCCCGAAAGTGAATTAAGCTCCTTGATGGCCGCCTGCACCTGGACAAGCAGCGCCTGATATTTGGCTATGCGGGCATCAACGTCCTTTTTAAGCGCTTCAAGCCTGCCGCTTTGCACCTTGAGCGCCTCCTGCCTGTCCTCAAGGGACTTCGTGCCGGAGGACGGTATCGTTATCACATATTTTTGCTTTTGCTGGGAGGCGCCGCAAAAAAGGATAAAAGGGGATGAAAAAGAAAAAATTATAAAGAAGGCGATGACCGCGAATGACCTTTTCATAGATCTGTTTTCCTTGTCTTGATGGCGCTGAAATCGGTCTCCTTCTGCTCGGCGGCCTGCCTTTGCTTCGACTCCTCCCCGGCGATCCTGGAGCGCAGGATTTCAAACACGCGCTCTTCCCTGTAAGCCTTCCTCAGCTCGCTTTGTTTCAGGTCGACTTCCTTCTGTATCTCCTCTATCTTCTTCTCCTGCTCCTTCATGCGCTTATCCAGGTATATCATGTAATTGCTCAGAAGCTCGAGCTTGCCGGCATCCATGCTTTCAAGGGACTGGATATGGTCCATCGTTTCCATATTCTCAACCAGTTTCAGCCTGATTTCCTCAAGCCTGGAAGTCTCCAGGATGAGCTTTTCCCTCGTCTTCATCATCTCCGCCGATGCCTGTTCCTTCACCAGGGCCTTCCACTCGACTATCCTTGAAATATTTTTGCTTGTCATATTTTTTTCTTATTCTTTTTCTTTTTTCTTTTCCGTCAGTCCGTTTTCACCGAAAATATAATAAAGCCCCTGTATGCTGTCTGCCATGTCCCGCCTCTCAAGCATATCCTGCCTAAGGTACTCCCTGAGCCTGTCTATTATGCCCACGGCATAGTCCACCTTTGGATTGGACCCCGCCTTGTAGGCGCCAAGGTTTATCATGTCCTCCATTTTCTTGTATGTTGCCATGGTCTCCATAAACCTTGATGCGTACTGCCTGTGCTTTTCATCCACGATGTCGTTCATCAGCCTGCTTATGCTCTGCATCACGTCAATGGAGGGATAATGGTTTTCCATGGCCAGGCTTCTGGAGAGGACTATATGACCATCAAGGATGGACCTTGCGGCGTCGGTGACCGGGTCCTGCATATCGTCCCCTTCCGCAAGCACCGTATATATGCCTGTAATGCTGCCCTGCCCTTCGGTGGTGCCAGCGCGCTCAAGTATCTTGGGAAGAAGCGCAAAGACGGACGGGGTGTAGCCCTTCGTGGTGGGCGGCTCCCCTATGGCCAGGCCTATCTCTCTCTGTGCCTGGGCAACGCGCGTAAGTGAATCCATCAGGAGCAGAACGTTTTCACCACAGTCCCTGAAATATTCCGCTACGGCGGTTGCGGCCAGAGCCGCCCTGACCTTGGCAAGCGGCGGATTTTCAGCCGTGGAGACGACCACAACAGATTTTTTTATGCCCTCTTCCCCAAGGTCCTTCTCGATGAACTCGCGGACCTCTCTTCCGCGCTCCCCGATCAGGGCGATCACGTTTACCGTGGCCTCCGTATACCTGGCTATCATACCAAGAAGCACGCTCTTGCCCACCCCGGAGCCGGCCATAATGCCGATGCGCTGGCCTTTGCCCACTGTCAGAAGCCCGTTTATGGCCCTCACACCCAGGTCCATGGGCTCCTGTATCCGCCTCCTTCCAAGCGGGTTCGGGGTTGGCGCAATGAGCGGGAAATCGACTCCGCCCACCGGGCCCTTCCCGTCCATCGGCAGGCACCTGTCGTTTATGACCCGGCCTGTAAGCATAGGGCCTGCCTTCACGGAAACGTTCTTGCCCATGAGCTGCACGCGGCTTCCGGGCTTTATACCGGAGAGCTCGCCCGTGGCCATAAGCAAAACCTGCCCATCCCTGAAGCCCACCACTTCGGCGTCCACTTCGCCGCTTCCGGCATGGATCAGACAGGACTCGCCGATGCTTGTCTCAATGCCGGTGGCCTTGATGATGATCCCCGTGATTTCCGAGACCTTTCCGTAGACCTGCAGAGGATCCGTTTCCCTGACCGCCTTTATGTAAGGCGCAAGACTCAGCGCCATCCGGGACTGCCCGCTTCGGCCATCATCTTTGGTTTCCCGCTTATCATCTTTTCCCGGCCTGGCCAAGCCTTTCGGACATCTGTTTGATCATGTTCTTAAGCTGCTCGTCAATGCCCGTCTCTATCTCCTGCACCGGCCCGGCAATGACCGAGCCGAAACGGGGCGCGTGAGGGTCCGCCTCGAAGAATATCTCCCCTGTGCCGCCTTGAAGCATCTCCGGTTTGTATTTGGAGACGATATCGCAGACAAACGGGCTTGTCCTTATGGTCACCCTCTGCTGAGGCTGCATCTTTGATAGCGCCTCCCTGGTGATACGCGTTAGCGCTTCCTGGTTCAACGTGAGCTCCTCGACAACTATCTGCCGTGCCGCGCTCATCGCCAGTTCCACGAACTGGGGCTCCATCTCCCTTATGGTCCTGTCCTTCAGAGCGGTGAGCTCCTCTATTATCGTCTGCAGCCTTTCCAGCAGGACCTGGGCCTTCTGCTCGCCCATGGCGTATCCCGCCTCCTCGCCCGTCTTGTACCCCTTTTCAAACGCTTCCCTCTCGAGCGCCTCGATCCGGCCGGATATCTCCACCATCCTGTCCTCTTCCGGCCCTTCCTGAGCGGGCTCTTCGGGCTGAACGGACTGATGCCCGGAAAAAACGGGAATCTCGACATCAAACACCGGCATCTCAAATTGCCTGACGCCGGAAGAAAGCACCCCGGCCCCATCCGCACCGGAAAATCCGTCAGACCACAAGTTCTTCGTCCCCCTTCCCGGCAAGTATTATCTTTCCCTCGGACTCCAGCTTCCTGGCGACCTTCACTATCGAAAGCTGCGCCTTTTCCACATCGGAGACCCTGGCCGGCCCCCTGGTCTGCATGTCCTCTTTCAGCAGTTCGGACGCCCTCTGGGACATGTTTTTGAATATCTTGTCCTTGAGCGCCTGCGAAGCAGTCTTCAGGGCAAGCCCAAGGTCTTCCGACGAGATGTCCTTAAGGAGGGTCTGGATGCTCCTGTCGTCAAGCCCGGCAAGGTCGTCGAACACGAACATGAGCTGCCTTACGGCGTCCGCTATGGAAGGGCTCTTCTCTTCCACCGAATCGAGCACCTTCGATTCGGTTGCCCGGTCGCAGTGGTTCAGTATCTCGGCCAGCGTTTTGGGGCCCTCTATCTTCTTCCCCGGGCCTCCGCCCACATCTATGTGCCCCTTCAGGAGCACGTTAAGCTCATCTATCACGCTCTCCGGGATGCGCTCCGTCGTGGCTATCCTGAAAGACACCTCCGGCCTGAGCCCCTCGGGCAAAAGCGCGAACACCTCTGCGGCCTTTGCAGGCTCCAGCAGGCTTATTATAAGCGCGATGGTCTGCGGGTGCTCGGTCACCAGGAAATTCGATATCGTCTTGGCATCGACCCACTTGAGGGAGTCAAGCGCGCTTTTTTTCGTGGCAAGCTCCATGACCCTTTCCGCGCTGACCTCACCGAAGCTCTTCACTAGGACGCGCTTTATGAAGGCGTCCCCGCTCACTATAATGTCGCCGTTGGTTATCAGGTCGGTTATCTCTTCGATCACGCTGTCGATGGTGGAGCGCCTTATGGAATTGAGCCTCGCCATCTTTTTGGTTATGTTCTCGACATACTTCATGTCGAGCACCTGAAGCACCTTCGAGGCGGCCTCCTCTCCTATGGAAGCCAGAAAAACTGCAGCTTTTTCATATCCGGTAAGCGCCATCTCCTACTTTTCCTCCAGCCAGCTCTTGATCAGGAACGCCGCGTCATCGGGATGTTCCCTGGCCCATGTTATGACCTTGGTCTCGCCTCCGGTCAGCTCCAATTGCGGTTTCTCCTCCGGCTGCTCAAGCATTTCAGGTGCCTCAAGCGGCAGCTGCGGCTCCGTTTTCTCGTCCTTGGCCAGTATCATCTTCATGAGCGGCCTGACCACGAAGAAAAAGACCAGCAGGATCAGGACCAGTGGGGCCAGATGGCTTGAGGCGGAGTAGACCTGCGGCAGTATGGCAGGTTTTTTTGGCGTGGAAGGCCCTTCCTCGTACGAGGCCTCAAAGGGCATATTCACAACCTGCACCTGGTCCCCTCTGCCCGCCTCATAGCCGATCGCTTTTTTGACCATGCTTTCAAACTGCTTTATGTCCGCCGCTGAGCGCGGCATGTACTGCTTCTTTCCGTTTACGGTCTTATACGTGCCGTCCACGAGGGCCACGACGGACAGCCGCCGGACGATGCCCGTTGCATTTTCTATGTGGCTTGTGACCTCGTTTATCTCATAGTTTACGGTATCGTCCGTCTTTTGGGTGTTGCCCCGGGAGACGAAGGCGGTCACGGCGGGCTTGCCCGGGAGGTTGGAGCTCGCCCCGGGGACGCCGCCGGGCGCTCCGGAGGTGGACATTTCCGTCACCTTGCGCTCGCTCCTTGCCACCTGGCTGTCCGGATCGTAGGTCTGCTCCACCTTGTCTATTTTGTCGAAATCCAGGTCCGCGGCCACTTTCACCTTCACATTTTCACGCCCGACCACAGGCGCAAGTATGCCGGCCACACGGTTTTCAAGCTGCCTCTCGACCGTGCGCTCGTAATCCAGCTGGCTGCCCGAAAGGGCAACGCTGTCGTCCTGCGGAGAGTTGAGTATGTATCCCTGGCTGTCAACCACCGAGATGTCCTTGGGATCAAGGCCCTCGACGCTGCTTGCCACCAGGTGGACTATTCCCATCACCTGGCCCTGCGAAAGGTTCGTGCCGGGGGAAAGCTTAAGCAGGACCGAGGCCCTTGGTTTTTCCTGCTTTGCAAGGAGGAAATCGCTGTTGTCAGGGATGGTGAGCTGCACCCTGCACATTTCTATGCCGGAGATCGCCCTTATGGTGCGCTCAAGCTCCCCCTGCAGGGCCCTCTTGTAATCCACTTTCTGTACGAAGTCGGTGGTGGAGAAATTGTTTTTGTCGAATATCTCAAAACCGACACCGCCGTTCTGGGGCAGCCCCTCGGCCGCTAGTTTCAGGCGCAGAAGCGCCACCTTGTCCGAAGGCACCATCAGGCCCTGCGCCGTTGCCTTGTACGGTATCTTCATCGCGTCAAGCTTCTGCATGATAAGCCCCGCGTCCTCATCGGTCAGGTTGGAATAAAGCAGGCTGTAATTTGTCCTCTCCATCCAGGAGACCGAAAATATGAGGGAGGCGATAACAAGGACCACCGCAGCCGCCAGTGCGGCCTGTTTTTTCCTTGGCAGGGCTTTTACCTGCTCCAGCAATGGCTGAAGGGAAGACAGAGAGGGCATCAGAGCTGCATCCCCATTATCTGCTCATAGGCGTTCAATATCTTGTTCCGGACCTCTACCATGAGCTGGAAGTTCAGATTGGCTTTTTCCATCTCTATAATGGCCTGGGTCATGTCGCCGCCGTTTGCCAGGTCGTTTGCCGCCTTGTCCGCACTCTGCTGGACCTGGCTGACCTCGTTTATGGCCTGGTTCATCATCTCGTCAAAACCCTTGGCGTCATTTTTTTGACTTGCACCTTTAAGCCCGCCCAGACCATTCAGCTGGCCGCTTCCGTTTATCTCCATGCCGGACACTTAGAACTGACCTCCCAGTTGCAGGGCCTTGCTGAACATGGCTTTTGAGGTGTTGAAAGTGGATACCTGGGCCTCGTAAGACCGGTATGCCGTCATCATGTTGACCATCTCCTCAAGCACGTTAATGTCCGGCATCTTCACGAAGCCATTCTTGTCCGCATCGGGGTTGGAAGGGTCATAGATCTTCTGGAAGTCGTTCTCCTTGACCACGGAGGAAACCTGCACCCCGTCTAGCTCCTGGTCGCCGGATTCAATGGGCATCGTAGAGAAGATGACCTCCCTTTTCTTGTACGGCCCCCCGTCCTCCGACCTTGTGGACCGGGCGTTTGCCATATTGGAGGCTATCGCATCCATCCGTTCCTTCTGGGCCTTCATCGCCGAGGCGCTAACTTCAAGCATGCCGAAAGAATCCATTTTTCAAATCCTCCTCTATACCGTCCTGATATCGGCCTGATACATGCTCATCTCGGTGCCGAGCAGCTTCATGCCGGCCTCGTAAAGCATTGCGTTTTCATCCATTTTTGCCACTTGCATGTCTATCTGCACGTTGTTGCCGTCCTTCCATGGCGCGGACCTGTCCCGATGGACGGACTCGTCGTCCGAATCGGATACGGGCGGATCTATGTCCCGTTCATTGGTCAGCATCAGTGGCATGTTGCCTCCCTGCAGAAAATCCTCGAACCGGATGTCCTTTGCCTTATAGTCCGGCGTATCGGAGTTTGCGATATTTGAGGCAAGGACGCCCTGCCTTTTCTGAGTGAAGCCAATGAGCCGCTCCAGTATGTTGCCTATGGGCTGTGTCATTTTTTTAACTCTTCTCCTGTCATATTGACCTTATGTATCAATAATCGTGCCAGTTAAAAACACGCAGAGAAAAACAAAAAAGCAAAAAAGAAGGTCTGTCCGTGCGCAAAAAATTCCCCTCAGGAAAAATTTTCCCCATATTCCTTGAGCTTGTTCCTTATCGTCCTCACACTGACGCCCAGGATCCTGGCCGCCATGGTCCTGTTGCCGTCGACATCCTTAAGGGTGTCCATAATGAGCTGCCGCTCCATGTCCCTTATTTTCCCGGCGGGTGCGTCGTCCGCGCGGCATTTAGCCTGCTCGAACATGAAATCGGACTCTTCTATCAGCGGGCCTTTTGCCAGGAAAACGGCCCTGTGCATTACGTTCTGGAGCTCTCTTATGTTGCCGCGCCACTTTCTTGCCTTTAGGACGGCCATGGCCGAGCAGTCAAGTCCTTCTATCCGCTTGCCCGCCAGGAGCGAATAGGTCTTTATGAAATGGTCTGAAAGCTCCTCTATGTCCTCGGGCCGCTCCCGGAGCGGCGGCACATTTACCGGGAAGACGTTGAGCCTGTAATAGAGGTCCTCCCTGAACCTGCCCTCCTCGCATTCCTTCCAGAGGTCCCTGTTGGTTGTGGCTATTACCCTTACATCCACGGGCACCGGGGATTTTCCGCCTACCCTGTCTATTTCCTTTTCCTGCAGGGCCCTGAGCAGCTTTGCCTGAAGAAGCAGCGGCATCTCCCCTATCTCGTCAAGCAGGATGGTGCCCCCTTGAGCAAGCTCGAATTTCCCCTTTTTCCTGTCCACCGCGCCGGTAAAAGCGCCCTTTTCATGTCCAAAAAGCTCGGACTCAAGCAAATTGTCGGGTATGGCCGCGCAGTTGACCGCGACGAACGGCTTGTCCGACCTGCCGCTTGACCTGTGTATGTGCCTGGCCAGCAGCTCCTTGCCCGTACCGGACTCCCCCTCTATGAGCACCGTTATATCGGAGGCGGCCAGCTTTCCGGCAAGCTCGACGATTTTTCTCATCCCGGCATTTGCCGTTATCAGCTCCGGCGTCCCGCTATCCCCGCCCTGGCTGCAAGCCGCACACCCGCTTGAGGCCAGCATTGCCTCAACTGCCTTCTGGAGTCTGTCAAACGGGAACGGCTTCACCAGGAAATCGGTCGCCCCCTCCTTCATCATCTCCACGGCGGTCTCCACCGTGCCAAAGCCTGTTATCACAAGCACCGGCAGCGGACTGCTGCCGCGCCTTACCTCCTTCAGCAGGGCCAGGCCGTCCATGCGCGGCATCCGCATGTCCGTCACCATCATGGAAAATTCGGCCCCCGGCTGGCGCAGCTTGTCAAGGGCTTCCTGGCCGTTTTCGGAAAGGACGACATTATAGCCCATCCTCCCGATCGATTCCTTCATGGCGAGCCTCATCTGCGGGTCATCATCCACGATCAGGACGGTTTTTGTTTTTTTGCCGTTTTTCACAGACATCTGGGCGCAGTCCAAAAAATTTTCCTCCCATGCAGTAAGCGTCCAAAAACAAAAACAAAAACAGAAAAATAAAAGTTTTTGTCAGGACGCCGTTTTGTCCGCCAGATCAAAATACATGCTGAAAGTGCTGCCTTTGCCGGGCTCGCTTGAAACCCGGACGGACCCGCCGTGGGCCTGCATTATCTTTGAGGCGATGGCCAGCCCCAGGCCGGACCCTTTTTCCTTCGTGCTGAAAAACGGATCGAATATCTTCTCAATGTTTTCCGGCTCAATGCCGGGCCCTTCATCCCTTATGTCAAGGACGGCGCATCCGCCTTCTTCGCGCAGGCAGACCTCGATTGCGCCCCCTCCGGCCATGGCCTGGGCCGCATTTATGGCCAGGTTCATTATCGTCTGCTTGAGAAGCTCACCGTCGCCGCGAACCTCCAGGTCTCCGGCGTACCTTTTCTGCGTTCTGACGCCGCGGGACTCCATGAAAGGAGAAAGGAGCCACATCACCTCATCCGATATCTGTCTTAAATTGACCCGGGTCATGACGGCCTTTTGCGGCCTTGCGAAAAAAAGCATGTTTGTCAGTATGTTGTTAAGGCTGTGTATGCCGGCCGATATCCCCCCGGCAAGCTCCTTTTGCTCCTTTTCCTGAACATCGCGCTCCAGCATCGAGGCAAAAAGCTCTATGCTGCAGAGCGGGTTTCTGATCTCATGGACTATCTTTGCCGCCATCTCGCCAAGGGATATCAGCCTTTTGTTGCGCTCGTGGAGGGTCTCCATCTGCCTCATCGCGGTAACGTCCTTTATCTGTATGACCCTCCCCCTTGGAGCGCCATTGGAGTCCACTACGGGGGAATCGGAAACGATGACGTTGTATTTCCTGCCGCTTGCTTCAAGCACCAGCCCCGCACCGTTTTCGGAGATGGACATCGGAAGCCCGGAAAAATCCCCGCCGGCCGCGGCCTTTGCTTTTTCTCCGGACAGCCCCAGGAGGCCGGCCGCGGACTTGTTCATCATGGTTATCTTTTCCCTCTGGTCAAGGACGATTATGGCCTCCTCCATGCTGCACAGGACGGCGTCCAGGTAATCCTTGTTCCTTTCAGCCTCCCTGAGCGCTTCGATAAGCCTGGCGTTCTTGTCCCGCAGTTCCTCGGTAAGGGTCTCAATCCTTTTTTGAAGCGCGCCATAGCATGCTTCCAGGCTCCTGGATGCCTTCGTAAAGCTGTCAAAAGCGGTGTTAAGCAGAGTTACATCAGCCAAAAGAGACTTCCCCCTTTCTCATCTTCCCTTTGAGACCTCCGACTCCAGAAGCCGGGCAGCAGCATACCGCGCCATGAGGCCGCCGTCATTTTGAAGACTGTCCAGGGCCGTCTGCGGGTCTTTCTCCAGGGATTGCATCCTGTAAAGGGTCCATTTCAGGTCCGCCGCGTCCAGGCCGGCATGCCCCCCCGAGGCCGCACGGCCGGCATAGGCCTGCTTATATAATTGCAGCGCCTGCTTCTTTAACCCCTTGGCATAGGACGCATCCGCCATCGATAAATAAAGTGCAGCCGGCACGTCCATGTTGCTTTTGCTCATGCGTTTTTCGACGAGCCTGACAGCGTTTATGTCCCTGGTTTGCCCTATCGTGCCTGCAAGCAGAAGGAGGTCCTGCTGCGAAAGCGCCTTTATTGAAAGCAGTGCCCTCTGCGCGACGGCATAGTTGCCAAGGAGGAAATAAAGGCCGGCCTTCAATCGGAGCGTCGGGTCATCATGTCCGGCCAGCCTTGCGATACGCAGCAGGCCCGCCGCTTCCCTAGCCTTGCCCCTGGCAACGTAATAGCCCATAAGCTTTCGGGCGGCCTCCATCTTTAGCCTGGGTGAACCGTTCCTGACCAGCCATGAATAGAGGGCCGCAGACTGGTCTATGTCCGACGCCTCCAGCATCCCTGCCGCCTTGAAAATAAAGGCGGCCCTCGCAGGCTGCGTCAGGCTCATCCCTGCAACTTTCCACAAAGCCGGAAACACGGCAGCGGAATTATCCATCGCGTCTTCGATTATTTTCTGCATCTCATCGGCGGCCTGAAGGGCATAATCCTTTTTCATCATCAGGTCCTTCAGGATTTCCGCCGCCTCAATGGAGTTTCCATCTTTGGCCTCCGCCTTTGCCAGAAGCATGAAAGCATCGTTCCGGAGCTTGCCGCCAAACAGATTTTGCGTCACCCGCTTTAAAAGTCCGATGGCCCGGCCGGTCCTGTCCAGCTCAAGATCGCATTGAGCCAGGTCAATGAGCGCCTTGTACCTTAGCCCGCTCCGTGAAGAACCGGAGGCGTCCCGGAACAGAGATGCCGCCTCGCGCAAACTGCCCTCTTTGGCAGCAATGAGCCCAAGCAAAAAAGAGGCCCTGTGGGAATACTCCCCTTCCCTGATGGACCCCAAAAGCGCCTTCGCCTCATCAGTTTTTCCAAGCAGCCTGCACGCCTCCCCCATGCTGTACCTGGCAAGGGCAGTGGCTGCGGGGCTTTTTTGATTTTTCCCTTCCTGGAGATCTTTTTCGGATAGGCCGCCCACGCCCAGGGATTTAAACAGGTCATATGCCTCCCTGGTTTTGCCGGTTGCAAAAAGCGCCTCCGCCCTGCCATACATCGCCTCCGGGCTGCTTCCTGCCTGTTCATAGTTGGCCAGCGCCTGCCTGTAGTGGACGGTATTGAAAAGCGCGTTTGCAAGGCCCAGATGGGCCCTTTCGGAAAATTCCGATTTCTTGAAGGTGTTTAAAAATATCCTGAAAACAGAGGCCGCTTCCTGGTAAAAACCGAGGTCCTCGTAAACCTCCGCCCTTTCAAGAAGAGAAAGCTCTTTTTGCCTGCCGCCCGGGAAATACAGATAGGCCAGCCTGTAGGCCTCCAGGGAATCATAAAGCCTGTTTGCCCTACGGAGCGCCTTTGCATAAACGTAATTATAATCGGCAAACTCACCCATGGGCGGCTTGTACGTCTTTAGCATCGCGATGGCGGCCTGCGGACTGCCGTTATTGACTTCCGCAAGGGCTTTGTCCAGAACGGACCGTGCAGGGGGGACGGCCCCCGCTTGCTCGGAGGCCATAATAAAAGCGCCAAGAAAAATTAGTATCAGATATAATTTCTGCACGAAAAGAAAGTAGCAACTAACGTGCCAAAAAAGAAAAGCTTGTTTTAAAAGGATTTTTCTAAACAGGAAGAGAATACGTCACGAAATTGACGCCAGAGTCCGGGCCCTCTGTGAAGGGATGGATATTCAGGAGATATGGGCCTCTATGTTCATCTTTTTCATTTTTTCAACCAGGGTGGTCCTGTTCAGGCCCAGGAGTTTTGCGGCCTTGCTCTTGACGCCGCCTGTTTTACCCAGCGCCTGAAGGATAAGGTCTCTTTCCATCTGCTCAACGGCCTTTGCAAGGTCCATCCCGGAATCAGAAAGGCTGGCAACGGCCAGAGGCTTTTCTTCTTTTTCCGGGGTGCCGGGGCTGGCGGGTGCTGCTTCCGCTACCGGCGCAGGCGCAGGCCTGGAGGCGGCGCCCGGTGCCTTTGCGGCATGGAATTTGGCGGGCAGGTCGCAGACGTCTATGATGTCCTTGGAGACAAGGATGGTAAGCCTTTCAAGCAGGTTCTCAAGCTCCCTGACGTTTCCGGGCCAGTGGTACCTGAGCAGGCATTTCATCGCCTCCGGCGAGACCTCAACAGACTCCCTCTTTCTCTTTTTCACAAGCTCCTTTTTGAAAAAATCCACAAGCAGAGGTATGTCCTCCACTCTTTCCCTGAGCGGGGGCAGTTGGATAGGGATCACGTTCAGCCTGTAATACAGGTCCTCCCTGAACTTCCCTTCCTCAATTGCCTTTTCGAGGTCCTTGTTGGTGGCGGTGACTATCCTTACGTCCACCTTTATGGTCTTGCTGCCACCCACCCGCTCGAACTCCTTCTCCTGGATGACACGGAGGACCTTTCCCTGAAGGGACATGTCCAGCTCGCCTATCTCGTCCAGGAAAAGGGTGCCGCCGGCTGCCAGCTCGAAACGGCCTATCCGCGTGTTCAGCGCCCCCGTGAAGGCGCCCTTCTCATGCCCGAAGAGCTCCGACTCCAGCAGGTCCTTGGGTATGGCCGCGCAGTTAAGCGGCACAAAAGGCTGCTGCGCCCGCGAGCTGTTGAAATGGATGGTCTTGGCAATAAGCTCCTTTCCCGTCCCGGACTCTCCCGTGATAAGGATGGTGCTGTCTATATCGAATATCTTCTCTATCATCTCATAGACCTGCTGCATCCGCGGAGAATCGCCTATAAGGCCTTCAAACCTGTATTTTTTCCTCAGATGCCTCTTGAGCATCCTGTTTTCATTCTGAAGCTCGGAAACTCCGATGCCCCTTTCCACGACCATCATGAGCTCATCCAGCACAAACGGCTTGGTTATATAATCGAAGGCGCCCAGCTTCATGGCCTCAACCGCCGTCTGGACGGTCGCAAATGCCGTCATCACAATGCAGGGGGAGGATATCTTCAGTTCGGCCATCTTTTTAAGAAGGTCGATGCCACCCATATCGGGCATCATGAGATCCATCAGGACAAGGTCGAATTTTTCGCTTTTAAGGGCGTCAAGCGCCCGGAAACCGTCAGAGGCGGTGGCAACCTTGAACCCCTTGCCACGGAAAAAGATATCGAGGGAATCCCTTATGAAATCGTCATCGTCAACGATAAGAAGGTGTTTCATCCAGGAACATACTAAAACACCCAAAGACTAAATGTCAATATTTTGACTGCTCACTTTCAAGGGATAGTCCGCTTAAGTACTTCCCCCAGCTCTTCGATCCTGTAGGGCTTGCAGATAGCGCCCCTGAACCGGAACTCTCCGTAGTTCGAAAGTATCGGGTCTTCGGAATAGCCGCTTGAAGCGATGGCCACAGCCTCCGGGTTGATCTCAAGGAGTTTCCCAATGCACTCCCTTCCTCCCATCCCGCCCGGGATGGTAAGGTCCATAATGATAGCCGCATGCGGCGTGCCGGCACGGCAGGCCCTGGAATAGGTCTCAATGGCATGGCCGCCGTCCGGAGAGAGATCCACCTGGTAACCAAGGTCGGCAAGCATTTTGGCCGCCACATCCCTTATCATCTCGTCATCGTCGACCACAAGTATCCTGCCCTTCCCGTTGGTGCCGGTAGCACAGCCCGCCGCTTCGCCCTCGGGCGTTTCCGGGCCGGCGGGCAGATAGAAATAAAAAGTGGCCCCTTCACCGTACACCGACTCGGCGCTTATATATCCTCCATGTTTTTTTATTATGGAATACGCCGTGGCCAGCCCCAGCCCGTTGCCCCCCTCCTTCGTGGTGAAATAAGGGTCAAAAATGCGCGGCAGGACGTCTTCCTGTATCCCCGTGCCGGTATCGGAAACAGAGACCTTGACATATGCCCCGGGTCTTAAGGGGAGATTTCCGTCAGGCCCGCTGTCGGTCTTTTCAACCCTTACTGATATAACGCCGCCCATGGGCATGGCATGGTTTGCGTTTATGAGCAGGTTTTGCATTACCTGGCTTATCTGGCCCTCGTCCATATTTATTTTCGGGATGTCATCCGGTATGATGTAGACGCACCTGACCCCGGCCCCTTTGACGAAAAAATCGACGTTCTCCCGTATAAGGTCCGCAATCGAGGCCATTTTTTTCACAGGCCCTCCGCCTTTTGAAAAAGTAAGAAGCTGGCGCGTAAGGTCTTTTGCCCTGACAGAAGCCTTCTCCGCCTTCTCAAGCCTCTCCCGCACCTTTTCACCGGTTGCCATTTTGGCTATGGATATGTTGCCTATTATCGCGGTAAGGATGTTGTTAAAATCGTGGGCTATGCCTCCTGCCAGCACCCCGACGGACTCCAGCTTCTGGATCTTGAGGCGCTCTTCCTCCAGCCTCTTTTTTTCTGTTATGTCACTGAACACAAGCACCTTCCCGATGATCCTGCCGCTTTTTTCTCGTATGGGCGCACGCCTGTATTCGATTATCCGCTGCTGGCCGTCCCGTGTTTTTAAAAAAGCGGTTTTTATGACAACTGGGGCGCCTTTCTCGTCCACATCGGCCGCCTGCCCGGGCCATACCGCCTGTCTTGCCCCCTCTATCTCGAAGACCTCCGTGATGCTGCGGCCGATGGCCTCCTCATGGTTCCACCCGGTAAGATCCCCGGCCACCTTGTTCATAAGAAATATCCGGCCCTCGTTATCGGTGGTTATGACGCCGTCCCCAATGCTCCTTAAGGTCACGGAAAGGCGCTCCTTCTCAGCGGCAAGCGCCTCCTTGGATCTTTCGTTGTCCGTAATGTCCCTGCCAACGCCCGCTATCCCGGCTATCTGCTTGCGGGCGTCAAGGATTGCCTTGAAGGTCCACGCGAACCAGCGCTGCCCGTTTTTCGTCATGACCCGGTTCTCGACATATCCGGTGTGGGGCGGTCTCAGGGTATCCGTGAGGGCCTTCAGTGTGCGTTCGCGGTCCTCCTCCAGGACAAAAAACTGCAGATGGCTCCCAATGAGCTCTCTTTCTTTCTTCCCAAAGACATCGCAAAAGGAGGGACTTGCGAAAAGAAATCCCCCGTCCGTTCCCAGTTTCACTATCACATCGCTCTGGTTTTCCACAAGGAGCTGATATTTTTCCGTTTTTTCCTGTAAAGCGGCATAAAGTCCCGCAATATTAATGGCCGCTGCAGCATGGCTTGCAAAAAGCCTGACTATGGCCTTGATATGCCCGCCCATCGCCTCCTTTTCCCTTTTGAAAACGGTAAGGCAGCCTATGATCGCCTCCTTGCTTTTAAGAGGTATGGCGGCCGCATAATGGAACCCGTTGTCCACGGCCAATCTTTCAAGGGACTCAAACCCGCATGTTTCAAAGCACTCCAGTATCTCGTCCCTGATAACGGATTCGATCACAAAGTTGTCCTCAGGCTTAAGGCTGGGGGGCACGCTCTGGAGGGATTCTTCTTCGATGCCATTACAGTCCTTGAAGCACATTATGCCGCGTTCATTGACAAGCCACAGTATGGCGGCATCAGCCCATCCAAAAGAAATGGCTGACCCTGTTATGGAGGCGGCAAGCCTGTCTACGTCCAGGGACTGAAGGTTCTTGGCGTTCTCGTCGTGCAGCTTTATGAGCCATTTTATGTCCTCATTCTGTCTTCTGATTATCTCGTCCGGATCCAAATCAGAGGCCAGGGCATTGACGCCGGAACGGCCGGAGGTTTCTATGCCTTCCACGGAAGGGGTTTTTTCCTGTTCTTGCTTTGCAGAGCCACGGGACAGCCGCAGACATACGGTCAAGGGGGCCGCGAGAACAGTAAAAGACCTCTTCAGGGACCCAAGTGAACGTGAAAATGGGGAAAAAACCTTTTTCTCTTCCTTGCCGTCCATCATTGCGCTTTGACGCAGACTATTATAAAGAATAAATCCCCACTTTTGAAGAGAAAAAGGACGACGAACCGGAAATAGAGAGATGAGATATAAGATTTCCGGGCCGGGGCCGAACTCAAACCCCTTTTTTGTCCGGGCCGAATATGTACTTATGCGTCTGGAGATTGAATATCGTGTCCAGCCTGTCCTGGATCATCCAGTTGGCCAGCTCGGAGGGTTCCATGAGGCCGAAGGCAGGCGAGAAAAGGACTTTGCTCCCTTCGCGCAGCCTGTATTCCCGCACAAAATCCCTGGCCCACTCATAATCCTTCCTGTCCACGATGACAAATTTCACCTCGTCCGAGGGCTTCAGGAAATCAAGGTTAGACATGTCCAGGTCCTCCGACATGTTGCTTGCCGGCGTTTTCACGTCCATTATGATGACGGCCCTCGGGTCCACATCCTTGATGCTAAGGCTGCCGTTTGTCTCTATCAGCACCTTATGACCCTCGTTCAGGAACTTTTCCACAAGGTGGAACACCCCTTCCTGCAAAAGCGGCTCTCCCCCTGTTATGGAGATAAGGTTCACCCCAACTATGGAGACCTCGTTCATTATCTCCTGCTCGGTCAGCTCTGTCCCTCCGGCATAAGCGTACTTCGTGTCGCAGTAGGAGCACCTGAGATTGCACCCCGAGAACCTTATGAATGTGGAAAGCTGCCCGGCAAAAGTGGACTCGCCCTGGATGCTCGTGAATATCTCGCAAACTTTCATCGTATTTAAGATTAAATGAATCACGCAAAAAAGCTCAACTGGCCAATAATGTCTGAAAAATACCGCCCTTGGTCCCCGCTCCGTAACAGGGCCTGGCCCGGGGCCTTATTAAAACTTCAAAACCTATTAAAAATTTAAATTTTACATTCTGCCGGAAAATCGAATAAAATACGCAATTCCGGTCGATCCGGGATTGGGTGCCATACCGGGGGAGTGGCGGCTTAATCCGATTTCTCTAACAGGGGGTTTTTAAATGGCAGAAATGGCAGCAAAAAAGGAAGTGGCACAGGAGCATGTTGGTCTGACCACGGAACAGGCAAACAAAAAGCTCCAGGAGTTCGGACCAAACGCAGTCGAAGAGGAAAAAAAGAACCCAGTAGTAGAGTTCCTTAAGAGGTTTTGGGGCCCGATTCCGTGGATGCTCGAAGCGGCCGCTGCTCTTGAGGTGGTAGCTGGCATAGCAAGCCACGAGTGGGTAAAGTACATAGAGGCCGCCGTTATTATGGCGCTGTTGATATTCAACAGCATAATGTCCTTTCTCCACGAAGGACAGGCGCAGAAAGCGCTTGAGCTTCTGAAACAGAGGCTCGCCGTAAAAGCGAGGGTCTTGAGGGACGGCAAATGGTCGATGCTCGATGCGAAATTTCTTGTCCCTGACGACCTTGTCCACCTGAGGATGGGTGATTTCGTTCCCGCCGATGTGAAAATTCTGGACGCCAATATCCAGCTTGACCAGTCCGCGCTGACCGGCGAATCGCTTCCCGTCGAGGCCGAGATGGGCAGTGTCGCCTACTCAGGCTCCGTAGTGAAAAGAGGTGAGGCCACGGGTGTGGTCGTGGGCACCGGCAAGAACAGCTTCTTCGGCAAGACCGCGGAGCTCGTAAAGATAGCAAAGACCAAGAGCAACCTGCAGAAGCTGATTTTCACGATAGTCAAATACCTCATGATCGGCGATGCCGCCCTCCTGCTGTTCTTCCTGGGTTACTCATTCTTTTACGCGCATTTCGCGCCTATCGACACGATCGTTTTCGTCCTGGTCATCCTGATAGCGGCGATCCCGATCGCGCTTCCGGCCACATATACGCTTTCGACCGCGCTTGGCGCTGTGGAACTTTCCAAAAAAGGCGTTTTGACGACCAAGCTCTCCGCCATAGAGGAAGCCGCCGCCATGACGCTTCTGTGCTCCGACAAGACGGGCACGCTGACCGAAAACAAGGTCATACTCGAGGACGTAACGCCCGTGGGTGACCACACAAAAGAGGAACTCCTGAAATATGCCATGATGGCAAGTGACGCCAGGAGCCAGGACGCCCTTGACGACGCGATCTTCAAGGTCGCGGCCCCGCTGAACGTAAAAGAGGAGGGCAAAAGGGTCTCCTTTACGCCTTTCGATCCGGCCATAAAGAGGACCGAGGGCGTTTACAGCGTAAACGGTGCGGAGGTCAAGGTATTCAAGGGGCAGCCAAAGACGATATGGGGCCTGACCCAGGATGGCAAAGACTCTGACTACAAATACCTGGATATTGAAAAGAGCCTTGCGACCAAAGGGGAAAGGGTCCTGGCGGTCGCAAACCATAAGGACGGCAAGTTCGAGTTCCTGGGCTTCCTGGGCTATATGGACCCGGAGCGGCCGGACTCCAAGCCGCTGGTCCACGAACTGCGCAATATGGGCGTGAGGACCATCATGCTTACCGGCGATACCGCCATAACCGCCAAGACCATAGCTCAAAGGCTCGATATCGGCGAAAGAGTATGCGAGAGAGCGGAACTGCTGGAGCTGAGCAAGTCCAAAGAAGGCGAGAAAAAGCTCGCGAATTACGACGTCTTCGGCGGCATCTATCCCGAGGACAAATACAATATAGTGAAGGCTCTGCAGGATGACGGCTATATCGTCGGAATGACCGGAGACGGCGTGAACGACTCTCCCGCGCTTAAGTCGGCGGAGGTCGGCATCGCGGTTTCAGGCGCCACCGACGTCGCAAAGGCCGCGGCCAGCGTGGTCCTTACGGACCCTGGTCTTGCCGATATCGTCTCCGCGGTCAAAACGAGCAGGGAGATATTCCAGAGGATGGCGACTTGGGTCTTGAACAAGATCGCCAAAACGATCGAGATATCGCTCTTTACGATCCTGGGCGTGATCATCCTGAATTTCTTCTACCACACCCCGCCCGGCGAGTCGTTCGTAATAACGCCTCTGCTGGTTATCCTTCTGCTCTTCACGAACGACTTCGTAACCATGTCCATCTCCACGGACAACGTGAAGTATTCGCAGAAACCCAATCACTGGAAGATAAAGAACATGGTCATGGGCTCGGTCCCCATGGGTGTAATGCAGCTCATCTTCTCGTTCGGCGGGCTCTTACTGTTTAAACACCTCGACTTCGCAATCGGTCAGATACAGACGCTTGTGTTCCTTATAATGGTCTTTACCGGGCAGGGCGTTCTGTACCTTGTCAGGACCGGCGGTTCCTGCCTCAAAAGACCCTTCCCGTCAAAGTATATGCTGACGGCTACCATAGCGGACTTCATAGTGGTGACGCTGCTTTGCGCGCACGGGATCAAGGCCGGTGGCTCGTATCTGATAACGCCGGTGCCCTTCAGGGACATCGCCACGCTCTTCGGGTTCGGCGTTCTCTACCTGCTCTTTATGGACCTCATAAAGATCGGTATATTCAAGAAGTTCGACGTCAGGCCTTAAGCGGAGTATCCCGCCGTCTTTCAAAGCGGGAATAGAAGCAAAAAAGAAAGCGCCGGTTAAAAAACCGGCGCTTTCTTTTTTGCAAACTTATGAATCGTTTTGACACTACCCTTTTGTCACTCCGGCGGTCTTGAGCCGCCCGATTTTATCCGTAATACCAACGAAAACGGGCAGCGACTTTACCTCTCAAACACTTGTGTCACTGTCCGGGGAGCGGCTTTCGCCGGTATGACTGAATAGAGGGCATATGTCTATTCTATTTTGGAGAGATTACTAAGAACATCGCTAATAAAGCCTCACAGTTGTCATTCCCGCAAGCGAAGCGCGCCGGGAATCCTTCCTGAAAGCCGGAGAAAGATTCCGGACAAGCCGGAATGACAGATAACGGCTGAATGAGGCTTTCCTAATGGTCGTCTTAGTAATTAACTTGCTTACAGCTTTTGATCGCCTTGTATTTTCTCTTCAGGGCCGCCTCCACATTCTTAGGCACAAGCCCTTTCACGCATCCTCCGAAAAGAGCCACTTCCTTTATCATGGAGGACGTCAGAAAAGTGTATTCGGCCGAAGGCATCAGGAAGACGGTCTCCACCATGGCGTCGAGGCTCCTGTTCATAAGGGCCATCTGGAACTCATATTCGAAATCGGAGACCGCCCGCAGCCCCCTGATTATGGCCCCGGCTCCGGCCTGCCGCACGTAATCCACAAGAAGGCCCTCGAACGCCTCCACCCTGGCCCCCTTTATCCCTTTTATCGCCTCACTGATCAGCTCCAGACGCTCCTCAAGCGAGAAGGCCGGCTTCTTTTTATGGCTCGGAGCAACCGCGATCGTCACCTCATCGAATATGCCAAGCCCCCTTAAAAGCAGGTCAAGATGGCCGTTTGTCAGAGGGTCGAACGTGCCCGGAAGGACCGCCCGTTTTATCTTTTTCGTTTTTCCGCTTGCCTTTGCCTTTTCGATCGCACGGGCTTTCACTGCAGGCCGGGTTTTCAATTACCCTCCTTCACATACAGGCTTAAAGAGGTGTCTCCATACCTGTACGTCTTCTTTTTCTTGAGAAGGCCCGTCTCCTCCGGAACATCCACCCTCTTTGAATGCTCGGCAACCACGACCGCGCCGGCTGCAAGAAAACCTGCCGTTGAAAGAAGCGGAAGGGTTTTGTCCAGTTCGCCTGAGGCGTAGGGAGGGTCAAGGAAGACGATGTCCGCGGGCCTCCAGCCCTCCTTCAGCGCATATTTCCTTATGAAATCATCCGCCTTCATGGAAACGATATGCGCTTTAGGCCCGCATCCGCAGCCCTCCAGGAGGTTTTTAAGCTCCTGGGCAAGCCGTCTGTCCGCCTCGACGAAAAAAACGGAGCCGGCCCCCCTGCTCATGGCGTCCATCCCTATGGCGCCGGTGCCGGCATAAAGGTCCACAAAGACGGAACCACCGACGCGTGAGGCAAGTATGTTGAATAAGGCCTGCCTCACCTTGGACAACGTGGGCCTCACCCCCGGCACATCTGTTTTTCTGGCTCTTTTATTTTTATTTGCTGATTTCAGGATCAATGTCTTTTTTAATTTTATTCTATCGGCGGGCTGATGAGGGCCCCGGCCCCCGTGACCTTGCAATTGCCCTTTATAACTACCTTTTTGCCGTTTACCTCCAGCCTGCCTTCGGCAAAAAGCCTTACGGCCTCCGGGTATATCTTATGCTCGCACTCAAGTATCCTTTCAGAAACGCTCTCCTCCGTATCATCATGCTGAACCGGCACCGCGGCCTGGATTATTACCGGGCCCGTGTCCATCCCCTCGTCCACGAAATGAACGGTGCAGCCCGATATCTTTACTCCGTAGCCGGCCGCCTGCTGCTGCCCATGAAGGCCAGGGAAAGAGGGAAGCAGGGCCGGATGTATGTTCATCACCCTCCATGGGAAGGCGTCAAGCAGGGGCTTTCTCACTATCCTCATGAAGCCGGCAAGAAGGACCAGCCCCACCCCCTTAGCCCTGAACTCCTCCGCGATCCTCTGAAAATAGGCGTCTTTCGAACTGAACTCTTTGGGGTCCATATAAAAAGCCTCTATACCGGCCTGCCTTGCACGCTCAAGAGCGTAGGCGCCGGGCTTGTCACTTATGAGAAGCGATATCTGCGCTTTTATGCGTCCGCTCCTTATGGCGTCCGCCACGGCCTGGAAGTTGGACCCCCTCCCGGAAGCAAGCACACCTATTTTAAGCACCATAAGAATCCTCCCCCGTTAACAGCTCCCTCACAACGGCAAACTCGTTGCAGTCCGGAAATTTGGGGCACCTGATGCAGTCTCCCCATATCTTATGGGGCAGCTCCGATTTATCCACCACCTTGAAGCCAAAGAGCCCAAAAAACTCCGGAATATAGGTAAGCGCGAACACCCTTGACACCCCGAGCCCCCTGGCCTCTTCCAGGCATGTCTCAACCAGGCTCCTGCCTATTCCCCTGCCCCTGGCCCTACGGGCCACAGCCAGCGAGCGGACCTCAGCCAGGTCTTCCCATACCACATGAAGGGAGCAGACGCCCTTAAGCCTGCCATCCTCCTCATATACGAACATGTCTCTTAGATGTTCGTAAAGCTCGTTCAGGGAGCGAGGCAGCATCTCCTGCTCAGCCGCAAACTCGTTTATCAGCGAGTGGACCTCTTTTACGTCCCTGACCAGCGCCTTCCTGATACGGCCTGTTTTTTTACCGTCGGCCCTGCCCTTCCCGGCCGCCTTTTCCCGGGATATCCCGGAGCCAGGTTTTTTCCCGGACCTTTCCGTTTCTGTCCCCTTCTTTCTATTTATCAATGTACTTCCAACCCTGCTCCAGCGCCTTTGTGTTGATTTCCAGTATCCCGGGCTTTCCGCGAGCGGCAAGCATCTTCAGGGCATGCCTCAAAACGGATAGCCCGCATACGGAGGCCGCCCGCGCAAGCGCCCCGCAGATGACCATATTGGCCGACAGGGGCGCACCTATTGAGGCGGCTATCTCTCCCGCCGGCACCTCCAGTACCCTCACGTCCTTTCTTGAGGGCCTGCCCGAAACCATCGAAGAGTTCAGAATCACAATGCCATTTTCCCGGACCTTGCCGGAAAAACGCTCAAGTGAGGCCTCGTTCATGACAGCAAGCACATCCGGCCCGCTTACGACGGGCGATCCTATGAGTCCATCGGATATCACCACGGTGCAGTTGGCTGTGCCGCCCCGCACCTCGGCCCCGTATGAGGGAAACCATGTCACATTCATTCCCCCCTCCATCGCCGCCTGGGCAACCAGCTTGCCCGCAAACAGTATTCCCTGTCCCCCGGAACCGGCCACAAGAACGCTGGTGGTCATCTGCCCTCCCCCGCCCTAAGCCTTTTGTTTCCTTCCGCGCAGGCTGGCGCCGTGTTTGCCGCGTTGTCCTTGAATACTCCAAGGGGGAAAAATTCCCGCATCCGGGTCGCCATCCATTTAAGGGACTCCTCCGGGGAGAGCTTCCAGTCCGTCGGACACTGGGAAAGCACCTCGACAAAACTAAAGCCCCTGCCTTCCATCTGGCAGCGGAGAGCTTTTTCGAAAAGCCTTTCAGTGGCCAGAACATTTTTAGGGCTGTCCAGGGAACTCCTGGCGATGAAAACGGAACCCTCAAGCCCGGCCAGCAGCTCCGCCATCCTGAACGGATTGCCGGCCCGTGCGGTGTCCCTCCCCCTGGGCGTGGTGGTCGTCCACTGCCCCGACAGGGTGGTCGGGGCCATCTGCCCTCCGGTCATTCCGTATATGCCGTTATTGACGAAAAAAACGGTTATGTTCTCGCCCCTGTTTGCTGCGTGGATTATCTCTCCCATTCCTATTGCCGCAAGGTCGCCGTCTCCCTGGTAGGATATGACTATCCTGTCAGGCAGCGACCTTTTTATCCCTGTAGCTGCGGCCGGGGGCCTACCGTGCGGGATCTCCAGAACGTCGAAGTCGAAATAATCGTATGCGTACACGGCGCACCCTACAGGTGCTATGGCTATGGTCCGCTCCCTTATTCCCAGCCGGTCCACGCACTCCGCCACTATCCTGTGGAGGATGCTGTGGCCGCAGCCAGGACAATAGTGAAAGCGGGCGTCCTTCAGGCTGCGGGGCCTTTCAAATACTTTTTCCATTTCCTCTTTCACCCGTACCTCCCGCAAGACGTATCTGCCTCTTGCCCATGGATTTGGCCTCGTACAAGGCCATGTCGGCCGCATACAGAAGGCTTTTCTCATCGGAGCCGTCTACGGGGAATGTGGCAACCCCTCCGCTGATCGATATCCGAATCTTTTGGTCTATATAATACTCGCTTTCGATTGCGTTTTTCACCCTCTGTGCCTGGCTAAGGGCCTCGGACTTTGCGGTGTTTGCCTGTATTATCACAAATTCCTCCCCGCCGTACCTTGCCGATATGTCCGATTCCCTGGAGGTCGTCCTGATAGCCTGGGCTATCTTCCTCAAGACCTCATCTCCCGCCTGGTGGCCGTAAGTGTCGTTTATGGTCTTGAAATCGTCCACATCGAAGATGGTTATGGAGAAGGTAGTACCATAGCGCTTCGCCCTTGCGACCTCAAGGGCTAGAGATTCGTAAAAATGCCTCAAGTTGAAAAGGCCTGTCAGGGCATCGGTCACGGCCAGGTACCTGGCGTTCTCATAAAGCCGCACCTTTTCTATTATGAGGGAGACATGATTTCCTATAAGGTGAATGAGAGAGGCCAGATCGAACCCCATCGAAACAGGGCTCCTGCTGCCAAGCGCCAGCACCCCCACCTTGTCCGGCCCTGCAAAAAGCGGCTGGGCCACCAGAAAAACGATCCCTTCATCCCGAAAAAAAGAATATTCCCCCCTTTCCATGTCCTCACCCTCAACGACATAAAAAGGCTCTTTCTCTTTGAGCGATGTGACCATCCCTAGAAAATCATCCAGCTTCCCGCTTTCCAGCTTCTGCCTGAAATCCCTCGAAAGGCCTGCCGCCCCCTTGAGGGCGAAGAAATCCTTTCCCTCTTCCTTCATCGCGATCCAGCAGATGCCCATATCGGTCACAAGCTGTATCTTTTCGATCAGCCTGCCAAATACCTGGCTTATCTCATCGGAGTAGATGAAGACCGTGGATATGGTGTTTATCACCATGAGCAGCCTGTTTCGCTTGACCAGTTCTTCTTCCAGCTCGACAAGATCGCGCATGCGGT
>JAKAJM010000067.1 GCA_021813765.1 Nitrospirota bacterium | reverse complement strand
TACCAGAGGGGCTTCAAGGTCCGGCGCCCCTATCTCCCTGAACTTTATCGAGCCGCCAAGGGCCGAGGCATGAAAGTTGTTGTACCCGGAGCCCGCATAGACTATATCGCAGAGGAGCTTCTCAGACATCGTCACAAGCATGTCGGACATCCGGAGGGCGTCCTCTGAAAGTTCCTGGAAAGAAGACCCGTAATGCCTGATGCTCCACATGCCCGCCCCGAAAAGGGTGACGGGCACCCTGTCCGCCCTGCCGCCTTCAAACGCTTTTAAAATAGTCTCCTTTGGTGTCATGATGCCCCCTGTATTTTTTTTAAAGGAAAAATATCGTCTCCCGCTCCTCCGTCCGCTATCGCGAGGACGGCATGGACTGCCTCCTTGAATTCCTCCAGGTCAACCGGCGCTTCGATGTTCACCGCCCCCGAAGAAGCCTTGCCGACAACTATCACTGGCAAGCCCGGCGAAACGGACTTGATCACCCGCACGGCGTCCTCTGTGGAAAGGCCGAAAGGCCCGGGATCGATAGTCACGAAACTGTAATCCTTGCTGCTTATCATCTGCATGGCCAGGATCAGACGGTCAGCCATGTCCACCTCATATCCCTCCTGACGCAGAAGACCGTAGAGACTTTTGGCCAGGACAGGGTCGTGAGTGCAGAAAAGCACGTTTTTATTCTTCACGATATTGAGTTAAAGCAACAGGCGTGCCACTGCCTGACGGCAGCCGTAAACCCCTTGTCTTTACAGCATTTCCCGGCTATGGAAGAAAAGATGAGGCATAAAAAAGCTGGACATGGCTGGGGAAAAATTACCTGCCTGTGGGGAATTTTTCCCCAGGCGGACTAAAAATTCAAATAAAGATATCGGCTACCATGAACGTGACCGCACGGCCGGAGAGGACAACACGTGCGCCTCTCAGCTCACACTGCACATCCCCTCCCCTGCTTGATACCTGCCTTGCGTGCAGGAGGCTTTTGCCCAGCCTGGCCGCCCAGTAGGGCGCAAGCTCGCAGTGCGCGGAGCCGGTTACCGGGTCTTCCGGGATGCCCAGCTTCGGCGCAAATACGCGGCTTACAAAATCGTGGCGCAGCCCGGGGGCGGTCACGGCCACGGCCCGCAGGTCAAGCGCGGCAAGCCTGCCAAGGTCGGGCGAGATGGCGCGTATGGAGGCCTCGTCTTCAAATACTGCTATGTAATCGTAACCGGCAAGCGTCCGGGAGGGAGAAAGCCCCAGCCCCTGGGCAAGCGCGGGCGGAGGGTCGCAGGGCAGCGGGACGCAGGAAGGAAAGTCCATGGCCAGAAGGCCTTCTTCTTTGCGCTGCACCGAAAGCCGTCCGCTCCTGGTCTCGAAAGCGACGGCCGGGCCTTCATGGCCCAATGCCTTAAAAATGACGTGAGCGGCCGCAAGGGTTGCATGGCCGCAGAGGTCCACCTCCGCAACCGGCGTAAACCAGCGCAGGGCGAAAGAAGAAGCGTCTTTGAGGGGCACGAAAAAAGCGGTCTCCGCGAGGTTGTTTTCAGCCGCGATGGACTGGAGAAGCCCATCCTCCGGCCAGGCATCAAGCGGGCAAACGGCGGCGGGATTGCCTTCAAAAACCCTGCTGGCAAAGGCGTCCACCTGGTATTGCCTGATCTTCATTCCTTCTGTCCGGGCTCAGGAGAGGTCCGTTTTTACCGGGTCCATGCCGTACTTTCTGAGCTTAAGATACAGCGTTTTTCTGTCTATACCCAATATCTGGCTTGCCCTGGACTGGTTTCCCCCGGCGGCCTTGAACACCCGCAGTATGTAATCCCTCTCCATCTCCTCCAGGGAAAGCCGGTCCCCGCCGTCCGCGGCCTGCGCCTCTGGAATGAGGACCGCCTCCCTTCCGATCGTGCCGGAATCGGAGAGTATGACCGCCCTTTCCATTATGTTCTCAAGCTCCCTTACATTGCCAGGCCAGCGATAGCCCTTAAGCGCCTCCATCGCGTTCCTTTCAATGCCCTCCATGCTCTTTGAGAACTTGCGGCCGTACTTGAGAAGAAAGTATCCGGCCAGCTCCTCTATATCTTCAGGGCGCTCCCTGAGCGGCGGGATATTTACCGAAAAGACGTTGAGCCTGTAATAGAGGTCCTCCCTGAAGAGGCCCTCCTTGATGAGGCCCCTTATGTCCCTGTTCGTTGCGGCTATCACCCTTACGTCCACGGTCAGGTTCTTGTTGCCGCCCACCCGCCTGAACTCCCCGGAATCCAGAAACCTCAGGAG
Source organism: Nitrospirota bacterium (assembly GCA_021813765.1). GTDB lineage: Bacteria > Nitrospirota > Thermodesulfovibrionia > Thermodesulfovibrionales > JdFR-88 > JAKAEG01. The sequence goes on along the minus strand of JAKAJM010000067.1, from coordinate 12,131 downwards.
CTTGGCCTGCAGCTTCATGGGCATCTCGCCGATCTCGTCCAGAAAGAGCGTGCCCGTGTCCGCCACCTCCACTATGCCGTGTTTCGTCTGATAGGCATTCGTAAAGGCCCCCTTCTCATGCCCGAATATCTCCGACTCCATGAGGTTTTCAGAAAAGGTGGCGCAATTAAGCGCAATGAACGGAAGGTCCCGCCTCTTGCTGCTGCGCCACAGGATGCTGGCCGCCAGCTCCTTGCCGGTGCCCGATTCCCCCTGGATAAGGACAGGGGAATCCGTGGGAGCTATCTTTTTAATCAGCGAGATGACATCGCCAAGCTGCCTGCTCTTATAAACGAACCTGGCGGCAGACTCCTTCCTTACCAGTTCCTGCTCCAGAAGCTTGCTCTTGGTGGAAAGCCTTCCGTATTCATAGGCCCTGTTTATGATGATGACGAGCTCATCGAGTTTGTAAGGCTTCGTCAGGTAATCGTATGCCCCGTTCTTCATTGCCGCAACGGCGGTCTCCACGGTTGCCTTTCCGGTGAGGACTATTATCACAGGGCCCGCCGGATCGTTTTTCATCTTCTCCATCATGGAAACCCCGTCGACGCCGGCCATCACGATGTCAAGGAGTATTATGTCGAAGGTCTTTTCCTTGAGGAGCTGGAGGGCCTCCCCTCCATCGGCAGCCGCCTCAACGTAAAAGCCTTTTCTGGCAAGCTCTCTTTTAAGGAGCCTTCTGAAAGGCTCTTCGTCGTCCACCGCAAGGACCCTTATCATGCGCTCCTCACCGCCTTTACGTCGTCATGAAGCTTCCTGGCCTCAAGGGCTCTTCCCGCATCCACAGGGAGTTTTATCGTAAAGGCGGTCCCGTTTTCCGGGGAGCTCTGGGCGTCTATGCTGCCTCCGTGCTCCTCCACGATCTTATGGCATATGGAAAGCCCCAGCCCGGTTCCTTCCCCCGCCGTCTTGGTGGTGAAAAAGGGGTCGAATATCTTGTCCATTATCTCAGCCGGTATGCCCACGCCCGTGTCCCTTATGACCACTTTTACGACCGGGGGCCGGGAGGCAAAATCTTCTCCGTCTCCTTCTTCCAGGAGCGTCGTGATCGTGATGCGCCCCTTTTCCGGAGTAAAGTACATGGAGTTTATGATTATGTTCATGAAAAGCTGCCTCAAGGCGCCCGGTTCCCCATATATTTTTGGCAGGTCCCTTCTCAGGTTGAACTCCATAAGATGGTTTAGCCTCTTTGCCTTGTGGTTTACGAGCAGGATGACTTCCTTGATAATCTCGTTAATGTCCAGCTGGCGGAACGAGCCCGAGGAGGGGCTGGCGAAATCAAGCAGGCTGCGCAGAATGCCCTTGCACCTGAATATCTCCTTGTGTATGGTCTCCAGGTATTCAGGGAAATCCTCGAACTCGGGGACCTTGAGCAGGCCGTCTTCCCTGGCCCTGTCCATGAGCGCTTCGGAATATCCCGCTATGATGCCAAGCGGATTGTTTATCTCATGTGCGATGCCCGCCACAAGCGTTCCCAGAGAGGCCAGCCTGTTTGACCTTATCAGGTGCTGCTCCATCCTCTTCTGGCCGGTCACATCCTTCAGATAATGCACCATGGCGTACATCCGTCCCTCTTCATCCACCAGGGGGTAGACCCAGAAATGAAATATGCCGCCGTCCCTGCCCGCCAACTCAAGGAAGGATGGAGTCCTGCTTGCCAGTGTCTGCCCGCACAGCCTGGACGTTACATGTATGCCTATTTTTTCCATGATGTGCCTGCACGGCTTTCCGACCACCTGGGCGGCGGTGAAGCCCGTCTTCTCCAAGACCGCCTGGTTTGCCCGTATTATCCTTTGGTTTCCGTCCTCTATCCACACCATGTCGGTTATCGCGTCAAACGTCTTTTTCCACTCCTTCTTCTCCTTGGATATCTCCTCGAAAAGAAGGGCGTTCTCAAGGGCCATCGAGATGTGCCTGGCGACCGGCAGCAGTATATGAAGGTCTCCCCCGGAATACTTTGCAGGCACGGTGCTGTCCAGGTTGAATACCCCGAGCATCCGGTCCTTGAAAAGCGGGATGCTTATCGTCGAGCGGATACCCTCATCGGCCAGTTTTTTGTCATCCGGGAAAGGGACCTCTTCCTGGAGGTCGTAATTTATCCATGGCCGGTTGTTCTTTGCCACCCAGCCCGCGCTGGTAGTGTCTATCGGGGCCTTTACTCCTTTTGGCATCAGCGTTCTCATGCCGGTATCCAGGGCAAAGATCAGCAGGTTTTCATTTTCCTCGTTATACAGAAGGAGACTTGCCCTGTCGTAATCCACTATCTTTTTTATCTCGGAGGCGACCATTCTGAAGATGGTGCCTATGCTGAGGCTGGAATTTATTATCCCGCCAAGCTCGTTTATGAGTCCGGCATGCTGGGGGTCTTCCTTCATTTCCTGTATGATGACGGCCTGGCAGGCCAGAGAGTCCCGCGTTATAACGGTTATTTTCGAGGCGAACGTCTCGCCGTTTCTCCTGGTGCAGCAGGATTCAAAACAATATGCCCGCCCCGTCTCCGTCAGAGCAAAACCGTGCCATGCGTGTCCATTGCGGTGCGGCCCCGACGCGGAAGGAGCGCCTGCATGAGGCCCGGCGGGAGAGATGAAATCGTCCAGACAGACGCCATTTATATCTTCCGGCGTACAGCCCAGAACGGCGCCCGATGCGCGGTTTGCCTTCAGGACCCTCCGGTCTTCATCTATCAAAACGGCGGGGACGTCAAGGGAATCCAGGGAATCAAGCAGAAATCCAAACTCTTCGGGAAACGGTGCGCTCACAGTTTTATTATATATCAAACGGAAGAGGCTGGGATTCCGCAAAAGCTCTTAAAGGTGCCCTTGAACCGCGCTTGCGCAGCTTTTAAAAAAATTTAATACGGCATCGCCTTTGTGAAATGGCATCCCCTGCAGAAAGTGCGGGGGTGTCTGTAGTCCCCGAAGAGCTGGAACCTGTAGGGCGAGGCATGGGGACTATGGCACGAGGCGCAGGACAGCTCCCGGCCGGGGTGCCTGGGGTCCGGATGGCCGCGCATCGGATGGGGGTCTCCGTTAAAAAAGGTGATCACATGGTTGCCGCTTTGCCCGATATGGCAGGACAGGCAGAGGTCCGTGGGGAATTTCCTGGTCCAGAACGGCCAGTTGGAGCCATGCGGGCTATGGCACGTCGTACACATCCCCAGCGCGAAGGGGCCGTGCTGGTGCTTGAGCTTCTGCCATGCGGCGATATCGTCGCCGTGGCATTTTTCGCACATCTTCTCGGGCGGAGTGGGCGTGGAATATTTTGGGTCCGCATTGGAGTCGTGGCACATGAGGCAGGCCCAGGCCGCAGTCGGCCCGTGGACGTATTTCCGGTCCGTTATATCCTTGTGGCATACGTAGCAGCTGGAATCCGAGTGTTTGACCGGATACAGATCGGTCTTTTGCGGCTGCATCTGGTGGCAGGTAAAGCAGGTGCTCGAAGAGCTGTGGAACCAGTACTGGGTATAATCGTCAGGGGCTGTGTTGTACTTGGCGGATATGGGCGAAATGATGAAGACCTTTACCTGCCTGGAGACCACTCCCCCGTCTTCAATGATACCCGAGACCATTATCGTGTTTATCCCGGGGTGGACGCTGACCACTGAGCAGACGTACTGTTTACCGTCAATGTCGCCCAGATCCTTTTGCAGGCCCCCGTCCACGTATATCTTGAGGGCGCTGAAGGCATTTGCCTGCACCTTGGACACGACAGAGATCGTCTGCCCCCCCTGCGTATAAGTGCTGTCCACGGGGGTAACTATTTTCAGAGAATAGTCCGAGGGATACCCTTTTTGCGGCAGAAGCAGGAGGAGGAAAAGTAAGCAGACGGCGGCCCGTTTCATCAGTGCCCCAGCATGGTTTTCAGGGCCTCGCCGTACGCAACTGATGCATCCCGCACATCGCCTTTCTCCTCATACAGTTTGCCTTCATACATATATATCTGGGAATCCATGGGATTTAGCTTGGCCGCTGCGGTAAACATGCTGCGCGCCTTTGCCATGTCGCCCCCTTTCCCGTAATAATAGCCCAGCAAATAGTAACAGGGGGTATAGGCCTCGTCAAGCTTCAGGGCCTTTTGCATAAGCGCCATCCCATCCTTGATGTTGCCCGAGCCTGCCAGGAGGCTGCCCAGGTCGCACATGGCAATAACGTTGCCTGGCTCCTTTGTGAGCGCCTGCTCGAACTGCTCCTTTGCAAGCTTATTATGGCCCTGCGAAACATAATACTCTCCAAGGCCTATGTTCGGACGGGCGAATTTGGGGTCGGCGGCTATGGACTTTTCCAGCCACATGGGGGCCATGCTTGCCATGCGCTCCGATTTGAGCATCCTCATGCCCAGGTTATAACATCTAAGGGCCCTGTCGGGTGGCATATGGACATTTTTAGCGCTTCCGCCTTTCTTGCCGCCTCCGAACTGCCCGTTTATATAGTCCATCATGTCCGACGTCCCGACGATCGGGTAACCGAAAAGCTCGTACTGGATCTTCATGTCCGGGTCCAGTATGACAGTGGTAGGGACAGCGATCACTTCGTAGTCGTGAAAGGCATTTAGCCCGTAATCTATGAGCACCGGGACATCGAGCTTCAGCCCGGTCGCCATGGCTTTTATCTTGGCGATGGTCTGGTCATCGATGTTCTGCTGTTCGACGTTAATTGCCACAACCGCGAAACCCTTGTCCTTATATTTGTGGTATAGGGCCTCCATTTCCTTAAGCTCGCGTGGGGAGTTTACGCTCCATGTGGCCCAGAAGACAAGGGCGGTGAGCTTGGCCCCCTTTACGTCCGAAAAGGTTTTTGTCTGGCCGTTCAGGTCCTTAAGAGAAAAAGCGGGCGCCTTTGTGCCCACCTGGAGGTTCTGTCCGAAAGCGCTGGGAGCAAGCGCGGAAAAGACCATCTGGAAGGATAAAAACACAAGCACCAGAAGAAAAGGGGAAAGGCTGCGCGCCTCTATACGGTTTGTTATCTTCTCCCTTTCCACTTCAGTGCCTCCCCTGCTTTAATTTTTCTATCCCTTTTTTATATGCCTCCAGAGCTTTCCCGGGCTGGTCCATTTTCTCATAGACATTGCCCATCTCGTAATATGCCTCGACCGGGTCCGGATTGAGCACAAGGGCCTCCTTCAGGTCGGCAAGAGCGCCCGGAAGGTTTCCTTTTTTGAAAAGAATAACCCCTTCGCCGGCCTTTGCGGCATGTAATTCCGGATTTTGCTTCAGGGCATCCTCAAATACCTTCATTGCCTTATCCAGCAGGCCCTTTTTGATAAACAGGTTCCCGAGCTTGACCCTGGCCGGCATGAACCGGGGGTCTGTTTTGATGCTTTCCGTGGTCTTTGCTATCGCCTCATCCAGTTTGTTTTCCCGTTCAAAATCGGACGCCTGCCTTAACAGGGAAAGCGCCAGGGGCGCGCCGGCAAGAGGTTTTTTTTGTTTTCCCCTATTCTTCTTTTCCGCCATCGCCTGTGCCATTAAAGCCGCGGCTCCCTGCAGTTTGGGTTGGTCCTGGGTTTGCGTTTGCCCCTTTACCTGCCCTTGCCCCTGGGCCCCAGTTTGCCCCTGGACTGCAAAAGCGGGCGGCGTCAACGCCAGAAGGCAGAAAAAACCGGTAGCAGTCAGAAATAAAGGGGACCTCCAAAAGGTCCCCTTCCTGGTAATCATGTATTCCACTTTAAAAAACGCCTCCAATTTTTTCAAGCCTTTAATATGAAAAAAGGCTTCCTTCAAAAAAGTTTTCATCCAAGCAATTTTTTTCCATCTTCTTCAGTTCCGGGCTACCGGTTTTTCTTCGGGTTGACCCGGTCATAATAGCGCGTAACGTGACAGCCAGGGGAACATTGCCCGCCCGTGGGGGTCTTCTTGTAATTTATCGGCAGATGCCAAGCCCCAAACTTGGCGTAGTCCCTGATGTGCTTAGGGTTATTGCTGCCATGCGGGTCATGGCAGAATATGCAAACGCGGCCCTTTTGCTGGTGCACATGGACGTAGTGCAGGTTGAGGTTGCCGTTCCTGAAGTTCGTAAGCGTAGTCGTGTATTTCTCCGCCGGAATGGTGTTCTGATGGCACATGAAGCAAAGGGCGTACGCCTTGGGGTCATAAGGCGTATACAGCGTCGAAGGGAAATGTTTCCTGAGCAGCCTGAAATACGGTGAGCCGTGCGGGCTGTGGCATGCCGGGCAGTCCCCTTCCCTGACCGGGCCATGCCAGTCCTTGTTTTCTTCCAGGTATTTCTTCATGTTCACTATCCAGCCTGTGGGGGTTTTCAGCCGCTTGTCATGGCAGGACAGGCACAGGTCTATCGGTTTTTTCAGGAGCATCTTGGGGAGGTTCGAGCCATGAGGGTTGTGGCAGTTGAGACATTTTTTCTTGGTCTCGGTAATGGCGCCATGCTTCGTCTTTGAGTCCTCCACCTGCTGCTTTTTGCCGGTGTGGCATCTGAAGCAAAGGGCCTCATGACGGTCGGCCCTCAGATTGTACTTGTAGCCCGCGCTGTGCGGGCTATGGCAGTTAATGCATCCAAGCTCCACGGCGGGATGGATGTATTTGTCATTTTTCAGTTCATCCGCCTTGTCGGTGTGGCAGGTAAGACAGAGATTGTTTCCTCTTGCAAAGAGCATCTTGGGGTAAGGGGAGCCATGGGGGTTGTGGCATATGGTACACTGGCCGGTTGCGGCCGGCCCGTGCTTAAATGGGCCGGCCATTCTTTTCTTGTCGTGGCACATGAAGCAGAGGTTCTGTCCCTCGGCAGCCCGCAACTGGAACTTGTACGGGGACTGGTGGGGACTGTGGCATGCCGTGCATGCGCCGGCCTTCACCGGCGGATGGACATGGCGCGCCGTGTCCATTCTCTGATGGCACTTGTAGCAGAGCTGAGAAACAGGGTCTGGAACAGGCTTGAATTTGTGCTTCGACGTCTGCTGATGGCAGAAAAGGCAATCACCAGCCGCAACGGGGCCATGGATAAACTTGTCAGTCCCAAAGTTGCTGTGGCACTTGCTCGTTACACAGCCCTCTTTTCCTATTCTGCCAATACCGGCAGGCGCCGCCGCCCCTGCCCCTAGACCGGAAAGAAAAACCAGGAAAACCGCCAATGTAAATACACCGAAAACACCGATACACCGCTTCGCCATTTCCGCTTTTTCCCCCTTCTGGGCCAATAGACCAAGGATCAATAGGCCATTATTCTATGCTAAAAAACGTCATTGTGTCTACATTAATTTATAGGCCTTATAAGAATCAAAATTTCAGTTGACGGGCCATACAGGGCCAGACCGGAGACGGTCCTGAAAATTCTTCTTTTATCCAAATAACCGGCTTTACTCGGCCTGCAAAACCCTGACGGACAAGGCTCTAAAACTTGAGCTTTAAAGGACCTTGTTTTTTCATATGGGACTTGACAATGCATCGCTTTTTTTAAAATAATCCATTGGTTTTTAATTAAATTGATTTTTTTAAAAAAAGGAAAAACCATTTGGAAACCGGCCGGAACGGGCGGAGCGCCGCGGCAAATGCCTCGGACTGGAGTAAAAAGGCGGAGGCTTTGCATGCCTGCCTGATCGAAAATCTGTCGGTAGCCGCCTTCGTGCTCAATGTGGACCACGAGGTGGTCGTCTGGAACAAGGCCTGCGAGGAACTCACCGGGGTGAAGGCCGAGGCCGTGATAGGCACCCGGGACCACTGGAGGCCTTTCCATCCCGAAAAGCGCCCAACCCTTGCGGACATGATAATAGATGGAAATTATGAGGGAATAGACAGCCTGTTCGCTGTCCATTCCCACTCCAGGCTGGTCAACAAGGGGCTTGAGTCCGAGGGGTGGTTCCGCAATCTGGGCGGAACTGACAGGTACATGATCTTCAGCGCCGCCCCGGCCTATGACCCCGAAGGACGGCTGCTCTTTGTTACCGAAACCTTCCAGGACATCACCGAGAGAAAAAACCTGGAGGAGGCGCTTAAGGAAAGCGAAAGCCGGCTGAGGATGATAATAGAGTCCGAGCCCCAGTGTGTAAAGCTCATTGCCCCGGACGGGGCGCTTCTGGCCATGAACCCTTCGGGGCTGGCCATGATAGAGGCAGACTCCTTCGAGCAGGTAAAGGGCAAGCAGGTCTCGGGCCTGGTCATGCCGGAATACAGGGATGCCTTTAAGGCGCTTACTGGGAAGGTCTTCAAAGGCGAGCCTGGCTCACTTGAGTTTGAGATCATGGGTTTAAAGGGGACAGCCCGGCGGCTCCTGACGCAGGCCGTGCCCTTCAGGGACGCAAGCGGGAAGATCACGGCCCTTCTTGGCATTACCACCGACATAACCCGGCAAAAAAGGCTGGAGGAGCAGCTTAGGCAGGCGCAGAAAATGGAAGCCGTGGGCCAGCTGGCCGGGGGCATCTCTCATGATTTCAACAACATACTGTCTGCCATAATCGGCTATGCCGACCTGCTTGAAGCCAAGGTCAACGGAAATCCATCCCTCAAAAATTACGTGGACCATATCCTCTCCGCCTCCCGGAGAGCGGCAAAACTGGTCAAAAGCCTTCTGGCATTCAGCAGGAAACAGACCATAAGCCTTTGCCCCGTTGAGCTAAACGCGTTGATAAAAGGGGTTGAAAAACTCCTTCTGAGGCTGATAAGGGAAGACATCGAGCTTGTGGTCAGGTGCGCCTGCGATGACCTTGTCGTAATGGCCGACAGCGGCCAGATAGAACAGGTCCTCATGAACCTGGTGGCAAATGCCAAGGACGCAATGCCTGGAGGAGGGTTCCTTGTTATACAGGCCAGGGCAGCGGACCTGGATGACGGGCACATCGGGGGCGGCAATCTCAGGGCTGGCAGGTACGCCGTTATCTCGGTGACGGACACGGGCACCGGGATGGAGGCACAGACCGCCAAGAGGATCTTTGACCCTTTTTTTACGACAAAGGAAGTGGGCAAGGGGACCGGGCTGGGCCTTTCCATGACCTACGGAATAATAGAGCAGCATGGCGGAGGCATCGAGGTCCAAAGCGAGCCCGGAATCGGCACGACCTTCAACATATATCTGCCGCTTATAGATGCCCCTGAAGCCATGGGCCCAAAAAAGGACCTGGAGGAAAAGGACGCTCCCCAAGGGGGGTCTGAAACCATACTTGTGGCCGAAGATGACACCATGCTGCGGCAGCTCACGAGCACCATCCTGCGTGAATACGGATACATGGTGATAGAGGCGGAAAACGGGCTGGACGCCGTTGAGAAGTTCACGGCAAACAGCAAAGATATCCGTCTTGCCCTGCTGGACGTCATCATGCCCAGGATGGGGGGAAAGGAGGCCTTCGAGCAGATAAGGCGGACAGAGCCGTCCACGAAGGTCATCTTCATGAGCGGCTATGCGCCTGACGTCATAAGCGGAAACGGATTTGAGGAAACCGGAATGAACTTCGTCCTGAAGCCGGTCGCCCCCGGGGTGCTTATCTCAAAGGTGAGGGAGGTCCTGGACAGGCGAACGGCGCAATGAAAAAAAACTGCTCGCGGCCCATGGACCTTCTGCCTGGGGATGGAGATCAACGCAAAAAAGAAAAATGCCGAAGGCGGGATTTGAACCCGCACGGGTTGCCCCACACGCCCCTCAAACGTGCGTGTCTACCAGGTTCCACCACTTCGGCTAATGTTAATAGTACAATAAAAGACCTTCTGTTTTCAATGGGTTAAGAGACCGCGCCTGCCTCTCATTTCGCGCCTTTAAAAATGTTATAATTTCTTCCATGTTTGAGGTCCCGCCAGCGTATTTTTGCGCGGATAAAAAAGTTTTTGTTTTTTTGACGGCCTGTGAATAAGAAACGCGAGCTCATAGGCATTGCCTCCGTCCTGGGCGCCCTGTATCTTGCGATCTGTCTTTTCAGCTACTCGAAATGGGACCCGTCCTTTTTCACTGACAGCACCTATGGTGTGCACAATTATGGCGGTCCCGTGGGCGCCGACATCGCAGACCTGCTTTTCTCGCTTTTCGGGGTCTCGGCATTTTTTCTGCCGCTGTTTCTGGCCGCAGCCGGCATCAGGAAGGTAATGGAACGGCAGATACTCAAGCTCCACATGGCGGGCGCGGCGCTGTTCATCCTTTCTTTTTCCTTCCTTTCGGGACTTACCGGACTTGATTTCAAGCTCACAGGCTGGAACGCAGGCGGTTTCACGGGCCAGCGGGGCGCCCTGTACCTGGTAAGGTATCTTTCCGTCCCCGGAGGCTACATCCTGGCCGTTTTTTTCCTGTTGTCCTCTTTGATTCTTTTAAGCCCGGTGACGATCAAAGAGATGCTCTCCAGGGGAAAGGACAAGGAGTTCAGGCCGGCAAAAAAGACAGTCCGTGGGAAAGAAAAAGAGCAGAACCCGGAGCCGGTGCCCTTTGAGGAAGATACACTTTCGGAAAGCGAGCCGGTCTTCATCGCCGGCCCCGAGGAGCCCGAGGACAGCAGGGAATATGAGCCTGCTCCTGCGCCTCCGTCCGGAAACGCCTCTTCCGGTAATCCGGCTTATGTGCTGCCCCCGGCAAGCCTGCTTGACGACCCGGACGGGCAGGTGGAGCGCCCCTCCAAGGAAGAGCTTATCTCGGGCTCTGCGCTGCTTGAAAGGAAACTGCGGGATTTTGGCATCCAGGGCAAGGTCTCGCAGGTCCAGGCGGGCCCCGTGGTCACTATGTACGAGTTCGAGCCCGCCCCAGGCGTGAAGATACAGAAGGTGGTCTCGCTGGCCGAGGACCTCTCGCTTTCCCTAAAGGCGCAAAGCACAAGGATAGCCCCCATACCGGGCAAGGCCGCCATAGGCATAGAGGTGCCCAACAGACAGAGGGAGACCGTTTTTCTAAAGGACACAATCAGCTCGGAGGGTTTCAGGCGCAGCGCCTCGAACCTGACCCTGGCGCTGGGCAAGGACATATTCGGGGCCTCTGTCGTGGCGGACCTTGCGCGCATGCCCCATCTGCTGGTGGCCGGCGCAACGGGGGCCGGCAAAAGCGTCTGCCTTAACTCCATGATAACCAGCATCCTTTACAAGGCCTCGCCCGAGCAGGTAAAGATGCTCATGATAGACCCAAAGCTCCTGGAGCTTTCGGCCTATGAAGGCATACCACATCTGATAAGCCCGGTCGTGACCGGCCCAAAGCCGGCTTCTGAGGCGCTCAAAAAAATGGTGTTCGAGATGGAGAGGCGCTACCGGCTGATAGCGGGCAAAGGGGTCCGCGGAATAGAAGGATACAACCGCGCCGTCCCGGAGGAAGAAAGGCTCCCTTTCATAGTTATCGTCATTGACGAGCTTGCCGACCTCATGCTGTCCTCGGCGGCCCAGGTGGAAGAGAGCATAGCCAGACTTGCCCAGATGGCCAGGGCGTCAGGCATCCACCTTATACTTGCTACCCAGAGGCCCTCCGTGGATGTCCTTACGGGCGTGATCAAGGCCAATTTCCCCACCAGGATAGCATTCCAAGTGGCCTCAAGAATAGATTCACGGACCATATTGGACGCCCAGGGCGCCGAGCAGCTCATAGGCAAGGGCGACATGCTTTTGCTTTCCCCGGGCTCCAGGGTCCTTAGGGTCCATGGCGCCTACATATCCGAAGGCGAGATAAAATCCATCACCGATTTCATAAAGGCCCAGAGGCCACCCGACTACAGCATTTTTGAGGCCATCAGGGAAGCGGAGCCCGAAAGCGAACAGCCCGGCGAAACCGCCAGGGACGAGCTTTACGAAAAGGCGGTGGAGCTTGGCGCGCAGTCGGGCGAAGTCTCCATCTCCGCAATACAGCGCAGGCTCAAGATAGGATTCAACAGGGCCGCCAGGATAGTTGAGCTCATGGAGGAGGACAGCCTGATCGGCCCACCCAGGGGCGCGGGGAAACCAAGGGCCTTCCTGGGCCGCAAGGAATTTTAAAAAACCTTTTCTCCCGATCCTGCCCCCCCATTGAACCACCCCGCTGCGGGCTCAGGAAATTCAGGTTAAAAACAAAAAGCCTCCCGCCCTGCTGCCCTGATAAAAAACCTATACCTGGCGGAAATCAAATTTCTCTTTCCTTTAAACCCTCCTTGGAGTAAACTTAGAGGTTGCAATTTACAGAAAAAGAGGAGGTGCTTTTAAAAATGTCCAGAATGAA
>JAKAJM010000066.1 GCA_021813765.1 Nitrospirota bacterium | reverse complement strand
GGGGGCGTTTGCAGGGATAACGAACGCTGCCCGGCTCTTCAGGAAACACGGCATCGAGTTCATAATCAACTCCTCTTTCACGAAGCGTAACCAGGAGGAGATACCGGCGGTCTACAGGCTGGCGAAGGAGCTTGGCGCCACCGCCTGGTACATGTTCATGATAGTGCCCACCGGCAGGGGCGAGGAGATAATGAACGAGCTTATCTCCAAGGAAGAATACGAGGAGATACTGGAGTGGCACTACCGGATGGAGAAGGACGAAAAAGACCTGCTTGTGCGGCCAACCTGCGCGCCGCATTACTACAGGGTAGTGTTGCAGAGGGCAAAGGACGAGAAAGAGAAGTTCGAGAGAAGGACGCTTAAATTCTCAACCGGAGGGGCCAAGGGATGCCTGGCCGGGCAGCTGATATGTCTGATAGACGTGGACGGAAATGTCCTTCCGTGCAGTTACTTCCCGAAACCGGCGGGCAATGTAAGGGAGAGCTCTTTCAGGGACATCTGGGAGAACTCGGGGCTTTTCAGGGACCTGAGGGATTTTAAAAGCTACAAGGGCAAGTGCGGCTCCTGCGAGTACGTAAACGTCTGCGGCGGGTGCAGGGCAAGGGCCTATTCCGTGCACGGCGATTATATGGCAGAGGAGCCCTTCTGCAGCCATGTCCCGTTCAAGCTGGCAAGGAAAGAGCGCAAGATTTCGTCTTGAAAAAAACGGATTTTTTTAAAAGCATTCATTTAAGGCGGGGGGATCAAAATTCTATGAACGACATTTTTCTTAAGGCCTTAAGGGGCGAAGAGACGCCTTATACTCCGGTCTGGATAATGCGCCAGGCCGGCAGATACCTGAAGGAATACAGGGAGGTCAGGGAGGGTGTGGATTTCCTTACCCTCTGCAAGACCCCGGAGCTGGCCGCCAAGGTGACGCTGCAGCCGGTGGACATCCTTGGAGTGGATGCGGCAATACTTTTTTCAGACATCCTCATACCGGTAGAGGCCATGGGGATGAAGCTCGAATTCTCGGAGAAGCACGGCCCGGCGCTTTCGGAGCCAATAAGGAGCAGGGCGCTCCTTGAGAAGCTTGCCGTCCCGGACCCCGAAGACGACCTTCCTTTCGTGCTTGAGACCGTGAAGCTGCTAAAGGCGCAGTTGAAGGTTCCCCTCATAGGGTTTTCTGGCGCCCCGTTTACCCTGGCCACATACATGATAGAGGGCGGGGGCTCGAAGAATTTCCTCTTCACCAAGAAGGTCATGTATCAGAACCACGGGGTCTTTACCGGCCTCATGGACAAGATATCCGACACGGTGGTCTCCTACCTGCGCGCGCAGATAAGGGCCGGCGCTGACGCCGTGCAGCTCTTCGATACATGGGCGGGGGTGCTCTCGCCGGACGATTACCGGGTCTTTGCCCTGCCTTACGTAAAGCGGATAATAAAGGAGCTTAAAAGCGAAGGCGCTCCGGTTATCTATTTCGTCAACGGGTGCGCTGGCCTTCTTAAGGACATAAAGACCTCAGGCGCCGACGCCATAGGCATAGACTGGAGGGTAGACATAGGCGAGGCAGCCAAAAAACTTGGAAAAAAGACTGTCATCCAGGGCAACCTTGACCCTTGCGCGCTCCTTCTGCCAAGGGAGGTCATGAAGGAGAAGGTAAAAGACATCCTGGACAAGGCTCGCTCGTCCGCAAAGGGGCACATATTCAACCTTGGCCACGGCATACTGCCCGAGATACCGGCTGAAAACGCCAAGGCACTGGTGGAGCTGGTGCACGAGCTAAGCAGAAAGGCCGTCGCCCGCTGACCGGAAGCGGCCCCATAGGCGTATTGCTCCTTAACCTTGGGGGGCCGGACAGCCTTGCTTCAGTAAAGCCATTTCTCCTGAACCTTTTTTCGGACAGGATGATAATGAAACTGGGGCCGGCCCCGCTGCAGAGGCCCATCGCCTGGGCCATCTCCACCGCAAGGGCAGGAAAGGCAAGGAAGGCATACGCGCTGATAGGCGGCAAGTCCCCGCTTAACGAATTCACCGCCTCCCAGGCCAGGGCCATCGGGGAAGTGCTTAAGACAGACGGAGACTTCCGTGTGTCTTACGGGATGCGCTACTGGCGCCCGTACATATCCGAGGCGGTCCGGCAGATGGATGGGGCCGGCATACGAAGGGCCATTGCGCTTTCGCTTTATCCGCATTATTCCATTGCGACAACCGGCTCTTCCCTGCACGAGCTTGGTCTCCAGATGGAAAAATACCACATGTCGTGGGAATCCATAGAATACTGGTGCGACCACCCGCTTTATATCGCTGCGCTTGCGGACACCATAAAAAAAGGGGCAGATTCTTTCGGCGGCGCCGATGTATTCATACTTTTCAGCGCCCACGGCCTGCCCGTCAAGATTGCCAGAAACGACCCTTACGTGGAGCATATCAACCGCACGATAGCGGCGGTGACGCAGAAGGCGGGGATAAAGTCCGGCCGGTTTGCCCTGAGCTACCAGTCGCGCACCGGCCCCGTAAAATGGCTTGCCCCCTATACGGACGAGATGCTCAGGGAGATCGGGCAAAAGGGAGAGAAAAAAGTGCTCGTTGTTCCCGTAAGCTTCGTTTCCGACCACATTGAGACGCTCTATGAAATAGATATATTATATAAAGGGCTTGCTTCGGGGCTTGGGATTGACCTGAGGCGTACACCCGCCCTGAACTCGCATCCGCTCTTGATAGCGGCCTTCAGGGACATGGTGCTGAAAAAGAAAAAGGAGCTTGGCTGGTGAGCGTGAAAGTAGCCATCGTGGGTGGAGGCATATCCGGGCTGTCCCTTGCATGGTTTCTCATGTCCGGCTCTAGACCAGGGGGGCATGTTGAGCCCGTTGTTATTGAGGCTGAGGACAGGCCTGGCGGAAAGATACGGACGGAGAAGGCGGAAGGATATCTTCCGGAGTGGGGCGCAAACGGATTTCTTGACAACAGGCCCCGCACCATCCAGTTTGCGGAGGGCCTTGGGCTCACGCCTCTCAGGAGCTCCGACGCCTCAAGGAAAAGGTTCATTTATATTAAAGGTGGCCTGAAACTCCTGCCGGAGTCTCCAAAGGCCTTTCTGGCCTCGAATGTGCTTAGCCCGCTTGGCAAGCTCCGTATCGCGCTTGAGCCCTTCATTTCCGCAAAAATGGAGGATGAGACACTTGCCGATTTCGCGACGAGGCGCCTGGGCAGGGAGGCATTCGAGAACCTGATAGACCCAATGGCTTCGGGCGTGTTTGCGGGTGACCCCGCAAACATGAGCGTGGAGAGCTGTTTCCCTAAGATAAAGAAGATAGAAAGGGATTACGGCGGTCTCATCAAAGGGATGATAAGGCTTGGCCGGGAGGCAAAAAAGGCAGGGAAAGGCCCGGTTGGGGCTGGACCCGGCGGAACCCTTTCCTCTTTTCCGGGCGGACTTGAACAGCTTATAACCGCCGCCAGGACGGCACTTGGCGAAGAAAGGATAAAGCTTGGCTGCCGGGTGACGGGCATCGAAAAGCTCCAGACTGGGTACCGGGTGCATATCGCCGGAAAGCAGAAATCCTCCCTGGAGGCCGATTTCGTGGCGCTTGCCTGTCCGGCATATGAGGCATCCACCGTGCTCAAGGATTTCGACCCGGGCCTTTCGAAACTCATCGGAGAGATCCGGTACCCTGCGGTTTCCGTTATAAGCCTTGGTTTTAAAAAGGAAAAGGTCTTTTTTGACGCCTGCGCCTTCGGTTTTCTGGTCCCTTTCAAGGAGGGCAGGAGGATACTTGGCACCCTTTATGATTCAAGCATCTTTCCTGAGAGGGCCCCGGAGGGCCATGTTCTTTTAAGGGTCATGGCCGGTGGGGCCAGGGCCTCGGAGCTGGCGATGCTGCCTGACGAAAAGCTCCTCTCCGTTGTGATGGAGGAGCTTGGAGGGATGCTTGGGCTCAAGGCAGACCCTGATTTCGTAAGGATATTCCGCCATGAGAAGGCAATACCACAGTACCTGATGGGGCATGCGGAAAGGCTTGAAAAGATGGACAAAATGGTTGCGGCCCATCCCGGGCTTTTCATCACCGGCAACGCCTTCCGGGGCATCTCCATGAACGACTGCATCGACAATTCCTTCAAACTGTCTCAAAATATAATTGGCCGTCCTTGAGCCCGCTTTTCAGGCGGCCCGGAAATGTTGTCTTTTCGGCCTGCTGTATGTTACTTTTTCATTAGTATAAACAGCGTGAAAAAGGAGGCCCGATATGAGAGATGAGCAGATCGCGGAGATCCTGACTAGGGAGAACGACGAGTTCAAAAAGCTTATGAACGAGCACAGAAGCCTGGACAGCCGTATCGCTGGTTTTTCCGGAAAGCATTACCTTAACGCTGAAGAAGAGATGGAAAAAAAGAGGATACAGAAGCTCAAGCTCCTCAAGAAAGACCAGATGGAGGAGCTAATAACCAGATACAGGAAAGACCACTCCATTAACTGAGCCGTCTTTTAAAAAAGTAAAAAGTCTGGACAGTCTTTCTAC
This sequence comes from Nitrospirota bacterium, assembly GCA_021813765.1. Taxonomy (GTDB): domain Bacteria; phylum Nitrospirota; class Thermodesulfovibrionia; order Thermodesulfovibrionales; family JdFR-88; genus JAKAEG01. The sequence goes on along the minus strand of JAKAJM010000066.1, from coordinate 10,061 downwards.
TAAAAAAACAGAAGGGGAGGATTTTTTTGCAAAATGGCCCGCCTTTCAGGGACTAAAAGATCTGCTTCAGGTAAGAAGAAACCTGCCTCGGTGAAGATGAAGTCAGCGGAGATAAAAAAGGGCATAGAGCGCGTCCCTCACAGGGCGCTTTTGTACGCCACGGGAATTCCCAAATCTGAGATGGACAAGCCCTTCATAGGGGTGGCCTCCAGCTTCACGGACATAATACCCGGCCATGTGGGCATGAGGGACCTGGAGCGGTTCATCGAGAAGGGGATCCATTCCGGAGGCGGATATCCGTTCTTCTTCGGACTCCCCGGCATATGCGACGGCATCGCCATGGGACACAGCGGCATGCACTATTCGCTGCCTTCGCGCGAGCTTATCGCAGACATGGTGGAGACCGTCATGGAGGCACACAAGCTGGATGGCCTTGTGCTGCTTACCAACTGCGATAAAATAACTCCCGGCATGCTCATGGGCGCCCTCAGGGTGGATGTCCCGGCGGTCGTGGTCACGGCGGGCCCCATGCTCTCGGGCCATCTGAAGGGGAAGCGCCTCTCCCTTGTGAACGACACCTTTGAGGCTGTAGGCAAATATAAAAAGGGGCTCATAACCGGCAGGGAGGTTGAGGAGCTTGAGCTCTGCGCCTGCCCCGGAGCGGGTTCCTGCCAGGGGATGTACACGGCAAACACCATGGCCTGCCTCACGGAATCGATGGGCATGAGCCTGCCGTACTGCGCGACGGCCCTGGCCGTATCCTCCCAGAAAAAGAGGATAGCCTTTGAAAGCGGCAGGCGCGTTGTGGAGCTTGTCCTTAAGGGGATAAGGCCCTCGAAGGTGGTGACCAGGCAGTCGCTTGAAAACGCCATAGTGATAGACCTGGCCCTTGGCGGCTCCACAAATACATGCCTGCACCTGCCCGCCATAGCCAGGGAGGCTGGCGTTGACATGACCATCGAGGCCTTTGACAGGCTTTCAAAAAAGACCCCTCACATAGCCGACATGCTGCCCGGCGGCAGGCATTATCTTGAGGACCTGGACTTCGCGGGGGGGATACCCGCGGTAATGAAGCGGCTTAAGCGCCTTCTTAACGACCATATTACCGTGAGCGGGAAAAAGGTTTTCGAGATAGCGGAGGCCGCAGAGGTGCAGGACCCTGAAGTGATAAGGCCCATGGACCGCCCGTACCACAAGGAGGGCGGGATCGCCGTGCTTACCGGCAACATCGCTCCTGACGGCGCCGTTGTGAAGCAGTCAGCCGTTAGTCAGGCGATGACGCGCTTCAAAGGAAAAGCAAGGGTGTTCGATTCAGAGGAGAAGGCTATGAAGGCGATAATGGACGGCAAGATAAAATCCGGAGACGTCGTGGTGATCCGGTACGAGGGCCCAAGGGGCGGCCCCGGCATGAGGGAGATGCTTTCCCCCACCGCAGCGATAGCGGGGATGGGACTTGCCGAGTCCGTGGCGCTCATCACGGACGGCAGGTTCTCCGGCGGCACACGCGGGCCGTGCATAGGGCATATATCGCCCGAGGCGATGGAGGGAGGCCCTATTGCGGTGATACAGGAGGGGGACATCATCTCTATAGACATACCGGCCAGGAAGCTCAATTTGGAGGTCAGCGATGGCGAGATCGCCAAAAGGCTTGAGGGCTGGAAAAAGCCAAAACCAAAGATAACCAGGGGCTGGCTTGCCCGCTACGCAAGAAACGTGAGCTCCGCCGCGACGGGCGCCGTGCAAAGCTGAGCCTCAAAAAATAAAAAAATCAAAAAACGCAATCTGCTTTTTCGAAAAGCCGGCGTCAGAAAATCTTTTCTTTCTGCCGCCGGCTTTTTTTGTTTTTGCCCTGCAGCTCCATTTTTTTCATAAGCCCCCAAAAAACCGCCGTCTGTCAGAGCCCGTATGGGCGAGTTAAGGAGATTTTTTTCGCAGCGAGGAAAGTCCATGCGGAGGCGGAAAAAATAGAAAAGCGAAAGCCGGCATTGCCTGCCGGCTATCAAACCGGGACACTCAAAAAGCCCCGGGCTCTGGTTTCGCATAGGCCGAATATGATAATATATCAAGCACATCTTTAATTTAAGAGGATATTTTTTTATGAAAGCGGGAATGAAACTGACCGGTTCTGAGATACTTATAGAATGCCTGAAGCGCGAAGGTGTGAAGCACATATTCGGTTATCCCGGAGGGGTTGTGCTCAACATCTTCGACATGCTTTACGATGACAAGGACATAAAGCTTATCCTCACCAGGCACGAGCAGGGCGCGGTGCACGCGGCCGACGGATATGCGCGGGCCACGGGCAAGCCAGGCGTCGTCCTTGTCACATCCGGACCCGGCGCAACCAATACGGTGACGGGAATAGCTACCGCGTCCATGGACTCTGTGCCCATGGTCGTGATAACGGGCCAGGTCCCCACGATGCTTATCGGCAATGACGCCTTTCAGGAGGCGGACATTGTGGGCATCACCCGTCCGTGCACCAAGCATAATTTCCTGGTGAAGGACGTAAACGACCTGGCGATGGTGGTGAAGGAGGCATTCCATATAGCAGTGACCGGCAGGCCCGGCCCGGTTCTTATAGACCTGCCCAAGGACGTCACTGCGGGAAAGGCGGATTTCGTATGGCCGGAGAAGGTGGGGCTGCCGGGTTACAAGCCAAAATACGAAGGCAACAAATGGATGATAAGCCAGGCCGCCCATATGATAGAGAAATCCAAGAAGCCGGTCATAGTGGCGGGAGGCGGTGTCATCATATCGGGGGCGTACAAGGAGCTCCGCGAGCTTGCCGAACATACCCAGGTGCCGGTGACGACTACGCTCATGGGCATAGGCTGCTTCCCCGAGACCAGCAGGCTTTCCCTGGGCATGCCTGGTATGCACGGCACATATTACGCGAACAAGGCCATCCAGGAATCTGATCTGCTTATAGCCCTGGGGATGAGGTTCGACGACCGCGTGACCGGAAAGACAGACGCCTTTGCGCCCACGGCAAGCATCATCCATATAGACATAGACCCAACCTCCATAAGGAAAAACGTAAGGGTGGACATCCCCATAGTGGGGGACGTGAAGCGCGTGCTCGCCGTGCTCAACAAGACGCTTAAGACCGATGTCAAGGCCCAGTGGGGCCAGATAAGAAAGGCCTGGCTGAAGCAGATAGACGACTGGAAGAAGGAAAGGCCGCTTACTTATACGAAAAGCGACACTATCATAAAACCCCAGTTCGTGGTGGAAAAGATATATGAGCTCACCAAGGGTAATGCCATCATAACCACGGAGGTCGGCCAGAACCAGATGTGGGCCGCCCAGTTCTACAAGTATGACGTGCCCCGCTCTTTCATCAGCTCTGGAGGTCTGGGGACGATGGGTTTCGGCTTTCCGGCCGCCATAGGCGCGCAGCTTGCCTTTCCGGACAAGCTGGTCATAGACATAGCCGGGGACGGCAGCATTCAGATGAACATTCAGGAGCTTGCCACCGCGGTCCTGAACAGGCTTCCCGTGAAGGTGGTCATCCTCAACAACGGCTTCCTCGGGATGGTCAGGCAATGGCAGGAGCTTTTCTACGGCGAGCGCTACTCCTACAGCCATCTGGACGTTGTCCCGGACTTTGTGAAGGTGGCCGAGTCCTATGGGGCCGCCGGACTGCGGGCGACGAAACCCTCCGAGGTGGAGGACGTGCTCAAGGAAGGGCTCTTCAAGATAAAAAAGACCGTCTTCATGGACTTTGCCGTTGACTGGAAGGAGAAGGTGTACCCGATGGTGCCCGCGGGCGCGCCGATAGACCATATGCTCTTTGAGGAAGCGGAAGCGAAGGAAGAGAAAAAGAAAAGGCTGAAGGTGGTCAAATGAGACATACGATAACGCTGCTTGTTGAAAACAGGTTTGGCGTCCTTTCAAGGATATCCGGACTCTTTAGCGGCAGGGGATACAACATCGAGAGCCTTTCGGTAGGAGAGGAGATAGACCCTAAATACTCCCAGATGACAATAGTCACCAGCGGGGACGACCTGATAATAGAGCAGATAACGAAGCAGCTAAACAAGCTGGTGGACGTCATAAAGGTCACTGACGTGACCGAGTTCGAGCACGTTGAAAGGGAGATGATCATAGTAAAGGTTACCCCCAAGCCCGAGAAAAAGACCGAGGTGCTTAACCTTGCGGGAATATTCAGGGGCAGGGTGGTGGATTCCTCCGAGAGCACCTATACCATAGAGGTCACCGGTGACGAAAAAAAAATTAGATGCGTTCATCGGGCTTATGAAGCCTATGGGGATAAAGGATCTTGTGCGCACGGGCAAGGTGGCCATATTGAGGGAAGGCTACAAGAAGTAGACGTGCTAGGTTTTTGGGAACTGCCCGCTTTTTTTAGAAACCTGTCTTGACTTGCAAAAAATGCCCTGCAGCCCGCCACAGGGTAGTTCATTCCCGGCCGGACATCCGCACGGTTCATTCCTTTCCGGGTCCTGGGAAACTCTATTTGCCGAGCAGGCCGTTCAGGCTGTCCCTTAAAGATTCGATAAGGTAGGGTTTGTTCAGGAAGGCAGAAAACCCGAACGAGCGGTAGTCCGAGACCACGGGATTATCGGAGTACCCGCTTGATACGATGGTCTTCACCGCCGGGTCTATCTCCCGGATTTTTGCCATTGCCTGCTCCCCTCCCATGCCCCGTTTTACGGTGAGGTCAAGGATCACTACATCAAAGGGTTTTTTGCCGGCTGCCTGCCGGAATTTTTCGATCGCCTCTTCGCCGCTCTCCGCAACCTCCACCTCGTGCCCGAGGCTCTCTATCATCCTGACGGCCACATCCCTTACGATCTCGTCGTCGTCCATGACAAGGACCTTTCCGCTTCTTCCGGCAGAACTGCAGCGGATCTCACTTTTTTCCTCGAAGCTTTCCCCCGCGGGCAGGTAAATGGTAAAAATGCTGCCCTTGCCCACTTCGGAATCCACCTCTATCGTGCCGCCATGGTTTCGGATGATCGAATAGGAGGTCGCAAGCCCCAGCCCGCTGCCTTTCTGCTTGGTCGTGAAATACGGGTCGAATATCCTGGAAAGATACTGTTCGGGAATCCCTCCGCCGGTGTCCCTTATGACAGCTTTAACGAACTTCCCGCCCTCCGGCAGCAGCGGCCTGCTTCCTTTCGGGATGTGGGCGTTGCTGGCGGAGATCTCAACCATTCCGCCCTCGGGCATCGATTCGCTGGCGTTAAGCACGATATTCTGGACCACCTGCCCTATCTGGCCCTCGTCGGCTTCGATCTGCCAGAGGTCTTTGCCGGCAGTTATCCGGCACTCCGAGCGGGACCCGCTCAGGGCGAAATTGGCCGCGTTCTCTATTACCGGCAGAAGCGCGGTCCTGCTTTTGACAGGCTTTCCGCCTTTTGAGAACGTAAGGAGCTGGCGTGTGAGGTTTATGGACATGCGAAGCGCTTTTTCCGCCCTCTCCAGGCTGGCAAAAGGCTTTCCTTCCCGGTCCAGCCCCGCTTTGGCCAGAGAGATGTACCCGAATACGCCTTGCAGGAGGTTATTGAAATCATGGGCTATACCTCCCGCGAGTGTCCCTATTGCTTCCAGTTTATGGGATTTAAGCTGTTCTTTCTCCAGGAGCTTCCTCTCGGTGATGTCATGTATCGCCTCGATTACCGACGTGACGGCGCCAGAGGCGTCCTTCATGGGAAAAGCTTTTGTTTCCACGAACATGGCATTGCCATCGCTGCCCTTATGCTGGTGGATTGCCATGCCAGGCTGGCCGGTCTCAAACACCTTCTTGACCGCGCAGTCTTCCCCTGCCATGTCACAGGACTGTGATGAGTTGTGAGAAACCTCGTAGCAGTGCCGGCCTATGATGTCGGAAACAGCACTTTTGCTCCATGTGCAGTAAGCCCTGTTTGCGGCCATGATCCTGAGGTTCCGGTCCACGACTATGAAGCCCTCATCGACGCTGTCGAGGACGCTTCTTACGAACTCCTCGCTTTGCCGGAGGGCCTGTTCGGCCTTTTTGCGCTCCGTGATGTCGCGGACAATTGCCCATATGCCGCTTGGTTCGCCTTTTTTGTTTTTTATCAGCAGCTTGCGCAGCTCTATGGGGAAGACTGTGCCGTCTTTCTTTCTGTATTCCTTTTCGTATACCTCGGAATATCCCCTGGGAAGTATCTGTTCCTCGATTATTTTACTTTCGGACTCGTGCCACTTCTCGGGCGTGATGGTCTGGCAGGAAAGCGATGAGAGCTCCTGGGCGCTGTAGCCAAGCATGCTCCGGAGGGTTTCATTATATTCCATGATCCTGCCCTCCATATCAACAAAAACAAAACCGTCCATCATGCTTTCATACAGGCTATGATATTTCTGCTCGGACCGGCTCATGGAGTTGACCGTTTCACTCTCAAATATCTTCAAGATGCGGGTGATCGTAAAACAAAGGACTATTGCGCAGGAAGTGCGCAGCCACTGGATAGGGAACAACCCGGCAGGGACACCCAGTTTATTGATGAAATTCTGCACATTAAACACTGACGCGGGAAAGAAACCCGCCCGGTGAACAATCAAGCCGGTGAAAATACCGTATACGATAAAAGCCAGCGCAGACACCCTGATCGCCAGCACCGCGTCCGGCCTTTTTTGGTCCGAAAATTCCGGTGTGTGTATCCAGAGCGCATAAGCCGTTAAAAAGCTCCCGGGGAACCCTATAAGATAGCGGGCGAATATGTCCGCGGCGAGGGCCTTCCCGCCGCTAAAAAGTACCGACGCCGCCCAGGCCGCAACCAGAAGCAGCGGAATTTTTTTAAGCAGCATGCTGTCTGTTTTTTCACGGGCAAGGGTTCTTACCCCAAAGAGCATGAGGCAGAAAAAGGAGGAGGGCAGGATGATCAGCCGTGCCATCAGCAGGGCGGCAGGCTCCCTGATCTGCAACAAACCGGTTATATCTATCCATTCGTTTATTCCGTGCAGCAGGCCGAAAATGCCGATCAGCCCGAGACTGCCCGCCAGCTTGAACTGGCTGGCCTTCCTGGGGTAAACCAGTATTATTATTCCAAGGGCAAAAAAGGCCAGACCGTATACAAGGAATGTGAAAACGGAAAAAAGAGAATGCATATTTTTTAGTGAGTATGGCCCATTTTCATGCCGGGCAGACTGAATTTGAGTTTTTTGAGTTTTTCCGACTTTTTGGCTGCTCTACAGGCCAAGACTCCTCCGTCATTTGCCGTCCCATCAGGCAAGTGTGCTATTTTACCATAGGACCGGAATATCAAGGGCGGCCCCATCGGTTTAAGGCGGCACCCTTTCATGCGTTCCGCTTTCACCGCATCGGGCACTTTTTTCCCTGCCGCAATTGCTTTTTCCCGGCTAAAGGCTAAAATTCAAATAGGAATTCCTACTAGAACCTGTCTCGAAATTGATTTTGAAGCGAAAGAGGAAATCGTGGTAGACCGTATGCCGCGATTCTCAGCACTTGCAGCCAGAAGCGATTTGTGAGATAGGTTCTAATTCTGTCCGTCTTTTGTCTTTAGAAATGAGCCTATGAGCAGAAGGGCGATCCCTATGCTCAGGTAGGAATCGGCAAAATTGAAAGCCGGCCAGTGATGGCTGCCCGCATGCACGTCTATGAAGTCGCGCACATGCCCCAGGGCAAGCCGGTCAATAAGGTTGCCCGCCGCTCCGGAAAGGACAAGGACCAGCCCTATGGGTCTCCTGTTTTTGGGGGATTTTGCCAGGACGACGGCCAACACCGCTACGGCCGCCACGGAGATGATGATAAAAAACAGGTTGCCCACGTGCTGAAGGGTGCCGAACGCGGCCCCAGGGTTGTCGAGGTGCACTATGTTCAGAAAAGGCAGCAGGCGCGCGGAACCGTCCGGCCCTACAAGATGGTGGGCGATATATTTTGTGGCCTGGTCCAGTGCCACCAGTATTATGGCGAGCACCCACACCATCACGAGATGTTACCGTAGCAGCGGTCGCAGATATCCGGGGCTCCTGGCATTGTGCCCACCGTAACGCTCCTCATCCAGCACCTGCGGCATTTTTCGCCCTCCGCCGTCTCTACGCTTACGACAAGGCCGTTTATCTCCGCAGACTCGTATGCCCCTTCAAGCCCTGTTTCCTTCCTGGCTTCCCCGGAGGGTTTTATCTCCGCCTGAGAGACGATGAACAACACCGGCAGGAAACCGCCATAATCCTTGAGGAGCGCGTATATGTCCTCAGGGGCATACAGGGTGACCTTTGCCTCAAGGGAATTGCCTATCATCCGCTCCTGTCTTTTTATCTCCAGGGCCTTGTTCACCTCGTTCCTGACCGCGATGATGCGCCCCCATTTTTCCTCCAGCGCCGCGTCCCTCTGGCCGGCCTTCGGGAACTCGGAGAGAAACACGCTTTCCTCCACGTTTGGCGCGCTTTTCCTGATCTGCTCCCAGATCTCCTCCGCGGTGAATGAAAGCACCGGGGCCATCAGCTTTGTCATGGAAACCAGTATCTCTTTGAGCACCCTTTGAGCGGCCCTGCGCTGCCCGGAGTCCTTGCGGAAGGTGTACAGCCTGTCTTTCAGGATGTCCAGGTAAAAGGAGCTCATGTCCACCACGCAGAAATTGTAGAGCCTGTGGTAGACCTCATGGAACTCGAAGTTCTCGTATGCCGTCTCAATGCCGGAGATAAGCCCCTGCAGCCTGGAGAGCGCCCAGCGGTCTATCTCCAAAAGGTCTTCGCCTTTCCCTCTGCCCGCTTCTTCCATATCGCTTGTGTTGCCAAGCAGGAACCTGGCGGTGTTTCTTATCTTCCTGTAGGCGTCCGTCAGGCGCTCTATTATCTCTGGGGAGAGCCTTATATCGTCCCTGTAGTCCTCCGCGGAGGCCCAGAGCCTCAGTATCTCCGCGCCGTTTTTTTTGATTATGTCCTCCGGGGAAACGACATTTCCCAGGGATTTGGACATCTTCCTGCCCTTTCCGTCCACAACGAAGCCGTGGGTCAGGACGGCCTTGTAGGGCGCGCCCCCCTTTATCCCGGTGGCGGTTATAAGGGAGCTCTGGAACCATCCCCTGTGCTGGTCCGAGCCCTCCAGATACATGTCGGCCGGGCAGACAAGCCCCGGTCTCTGGTCGAGGACCGCCGCATGGCTGACCCCTGAGTCAAACCAGACATCCAGAATGTCCTTTTCCTTGACGAACTCCCTGCCGCCGCACGATGGGCAGGTAAATGCCTCGGGAAGGAAATCCGCTGCTGGTCTTTCAAACCATATGTCCGAGCCGTGGCTGCGGACAAGCTCCTCCGTCTTATCCAGAGCTGAGCCTTCCGTCAAGGCCTTTCCGCAGCCTGTGCATTTGAGGACCGCGATCGGCACCCCCCAGGATCTCTGCCTGGAAACGCACCAGTCCGGCCTCCTCTGAACCATGCCCTCTATCCGCTGCCTGCCCCATTCAGGCACCCAGCGGACCTTTTCTATCTGGGAAAGGCATTTTTCCCGGAGCCCTTCATGCTCCATGGAGATGAACCACTGCTCCGTGGCCCTGAAGATGACCGGCTTTTTGCACCTCCAGCAGTGCGGATAGGAGTGGGTTATCTTTTTTTCAAGCAGGAGGGCGTCTTTTTCCTTGAGCATCTCGATGATCGCCGCATTTGCCTTGAAGACGAACTCCCCGTCAAGCCGCTCTATGCCCGTGCCCGCAAACCTTCCGCGGTCGTCAACGGGGGCATAAACCTCCAGCCCGTTTTCAAGGCCGGCCCTGTAGTCGTCCTCGCCGTGCCCCGGGGCTATATGCACCACCCCGGTCCCCTCTTCGGTCGTTACGAAATCGCCGGTTATAACCGTGGAGAGCCGGTCTATGAACGGGTGCTTTGCCTTAAGGCCTTTAAGCTTTTCTCCCTTCACCGTGAGCTTTACTTCGCCTCCGATGCCAAGGGCCTCCTTGATGTCCCCATAGAGCGCTGCCGCCAGTATGTGGGTTATTTCCTTTTTGCCAGTTGACGACGTCACGGCAACATAATCGGTCTCCGGGTTTACGGCAAGGGCCATATTGGCCGGAAGGGTCCAGGGCGTTGTCGTCCATATGACCATGTACGCCTCGCCA
>JAKAJM010000065.1 GCA_021813765.1 Nitrospirota bacterium | reverse complement strand
CACGTACAAGGACAATGCTGTAAGCGCGAAGCTGACGTACAATCTGACGCCGCACATGGCGCTTACCGGCGGTGCGGAGTTCGACCATTTCGAGTACAACAACATCAATGTCAACGATTACCAGTATGAGTACGTGATGACAAATTATCAGACAGGAGCGGTAAGCGCACCGTATTACCTTACGGGGGCTTATTCGTCTCCGTCTTACAACGCGAACATAGAGTATGTGAATCTGACTTACAACTTCTAGCAGTTGCTTTAAGCAAAAAGGGGAGGGCATTTGCCCTCCCCTTTTTTTATGAAAAATAAAAATGGAATTAAAAATTTACGATTTTTAAACTTCCGGTCCTTCGTTTGTCATTCCCAAAAAAACATTGGAAATGCAAAGTATTGGGCGGATGATGTGAGCGCAGCGGGCAGATGGGCGCGTAGCATGACGGTTTTGGAGTTTTTTTCCAGCAGCCTGTTTTACAAGTACCTTTTTTCCCGCAGGAAGGCTTCCGTCCTGGCTGTCAGAGACTCTGCCTCCTGCCTTAGCTCCGTGTAATCCTCTTTTGTGAAAATATAGGATGGGTTATAATCAGCCTCCTCCCGGTATTTCATCAACTTTGAAAAAACGTGGGAGGCCTTGGTCTCGAACCGGCCCTTCTTCACGAAATGCAATCCGAAAAGTCTGAGTGCCCCTTCATGGCTTTTTGGCTCCAGCCCTTTTGATAAAAGCACGGCCCTGATATGATAAAGGACAAAATAATATAGTCTGGACACGGCATCGTTTATGAGTCCGCTTTCAAAGAGCAGATCTGCGGCTTTTAAGGACTCTTTTGCCCGTGCAAGCTCCTCAGAGATATTTTGTTTTTTATTGTCTTCCGTCATAAGGGGATGCCTTCGCGCTCGATGTCCAGGGCTATGCGCCTCTCGCGTTTTTTAAGATTTTCGAACTCTTCTTCGGACAGGACCAGAACGGAAAGCGGCATAAGGTTCTCCAGCTCTATCTCGGCGGTCTTCTCCAGGATGCGGTTCCTGGTCTGCCTGGTCAGCCCCCGGACAATAACGGCGATATCGATGTCCGACCGCCCATCGAAATCTCCCCTTGCCCTCGACCCGTACAGCCTGACAGCCAGGAGGCTATCTCCCAGGATAGCCGCAAGGCCGTCTTTTAGTTGGGCCAATACTTTTTTTTCCGTCGCGTTAATCGTCTCCATATTTTTTCCTTATTCTATAGGAAATTAGCTGGAAATGCACAAAGTATGGCCATTCTGCCCCGGAGCAAAGAAAAGATCTTTTTGTTTGCCCGGACCTGAAAGGGAAGTGAGTGGCCAACAAGCCCTTCTGGATGAAAAGGATCCAGGTTTTCAAGTATAATGTCCTGTCATTACAGTTGCGGCAGAAAGGGCTGAAGGATATATTATGAGCAGGCAAAGGTTGGAAGAGTTCGATATCATGCGGGGCCTTGCTATTCTCATCATCCTGTTTCATCACCTGCCGGATTATGGCTTCAACTTTTTTGACCTTAACAATTTCGGGATCGGCCTTGACCTGTCTTTTTTAAACGGATTGAATACGTACTTCGGGCTGGGCCTGTTCATATACGTCTCAGGCGTGCTCCTGCAGCATAACTATCAGGGACTGTCTGGCGGCGGGCAGGGACTGTCCGGCGGGGTTTTTACCTTCCTGAAAAAAAGGTTTTTCAGGATATTCCCGCTCTATTACATCTCGCTTGCGCTCTTCATAGCAATGATGTCCGTTACGAGCATAAGGACTATTTTAGTGCAGGCCCTTGGCCTTCAGCTTATTTTTGCCACACCCGGGCATGCTCCCATGCTGACATTGTGGTTCATAGGCCTGATCACCGTCTATTACGGACTGTTTGTGCTGATAAAGCGGGCTGAAGGCAAGGGCCTGCGTTTTTTCCTCACGCTTGCGGTTTTCCCCATGCTTTTAATTATTATGAGCATTGCGTGGGGCGCCGGTGATCCGAGGCTCTTTTTGTATTATCCCGTCTTCCTTATCGGGATATACGGAGACAGGTGCTTGTCCGGCATCAACAATTACAAAAGGGCTGCTGCGCTGGCGGTTTTAATGCTCGCATCCATTTACCTGTCCGTGTACCAATCAAAGATAGTATTATCCTGGGGGGGCATACTGGGGATCGTTTTGGTGATGAACTGCATCATGGTCAGCTTTACATGGCTTGTGCGCCTTATTAGCCGAAGGGCTATAACGCTTTCAAAGTATTTCAAGGCCCTCTCGTATTCATCTTACTGCATCTATCTGTTCCACAGGCCGGTATGGTGGACGCTCCTGAGGCTTGAAAACCCTTACGACCCGGAGACCAGACTGCTTTATCTGGCCTTTGTCGGGGTCCCGGTCATAATACTGCTCGCTTACGCCATACAGAAGGGGTACGACAGGTTTTTAAAGCTGGTTTTCATGAGATCGCCTTCGGTTTCCATGGAGCGGGGATCCTGATAAAATCGTAATTTTCTTCAAGCCCGAAGCGCCTCAACAATGTTCATGCGCGCGGCCCTGAAGGCTGGCAGCACCCCTCCGGCAAACCCCATCAGGAGGGAAAACGAAGCGGCCTGCCAGATGATGCCCCCGGTTAGGGTAAATGAAAATGACAGCTCGGAGAAGGTCTGCCAGTTCACAGTGGATATGGTGAAAAACTGCAGGAAAGAGGCGAAGAAAAGCCCCGTCAGCCCGCCAAGGAGCCCAAGCAGGAGCGACTCCGCCATGAACGCGCGCAGTATGCTGCCTCTGGTAAATCCCAGCGCCCGCAAGGTCCCTATCTCACTGGTCCTCGTTACGACCGCCGCGTACATGGTGATTATGGCACCTATTACCGCGCCTGTGGAGAATATGACGGAAAGCGAAATGCCAAGGATGTCCAGGAATTTCGCCATGATCTCCGACTGCTTGGCGTAGTATGCGTTTTCTCGCATGGCCTGCAGGGTGAGCCTTGGGTCGCCCTCCAGAGCCTTTTTAAAACGGACGAAAAGCGCGGGGTCTCTCAGCCTGAATATCACGGAGGAATACGCCTGCCTCCTGAAGGCCTGCATGAGCTGATCCGCGTCCCCCCAGACCTCGGAGCTGAAAGAGGTGGCGCCCGCATCGAATATCCCCACCACAGTCCACCGCCTCATGGCGAAACGAAGCGTGCTGCCCAGGCCGACACCTTTAAAGAGTTTAGCCACCTGGTTTCCGGCCACTATCTCCGATGAGCCGGGCCTAGGCATGCGCCCGGCCACGAGCTTTACCTGGGGCCTTAACCGGAGGGATTCGGGCCCGATCCCCCGCACCGCCAGGTTCGAGAGGCCCCCGGCTTTTTTTGGAAGGGTGATGAGCACCAGGAGCTCCTTGGCCAGAAGGAGGCTTCCGCTGCTTCCCATGCCCACGTAAGGGGAGGTCGCCACGATGTCCGCCTGTCCGCGGTCTATCCCGCTTTGCACCTCGGTGAGGGCCCCTTTCCTGAGGACCACGATGTTGTCCGGAGATCCGGTCTCTACAAGCGTTTTTTTAAGCCCCTGCGCGAGCATCAAAACGGAGGCAAAGACGAACACCACAAGCGCCATGCCCCCGGCCGTAAGCGCAGTAGTGAGCTTTCTTGTCCAGAGGTTCCTCATGCTGTACGAAAGCGGGATGCCCATCCTCAGCCGATCCTCCTTAAGCCTTGTGCGATGGGCGTTCTTATGGCCCTCCATGCGGGAAATGCAGCCGCGGCAAGCCCAACCACAGCCGAGGCCGCGGCATAGAATATGAAGAGCCCCCTGTCTATATTGAAGACCGTGAAATAGGCCCCGAGCTGGGCCCTGAACGCGTGGGCTGCCGGGTAGGTAAGCGCTATCCCAAGCACGCATCCGGCCATCACTATAACCATGGACTCCCCAGCTATGAGGCCGGCTATTCTGAGGCCCCCGAACCCCAGGGTCTTTAGCACGGCGTACTCCCCTGTCCGCTCCCTAACGGTCATGGCCATCGTGTTTGCGGCAACCGCCATTATAATGGCTATAACGACGAATGAGACTAGTTGTATAACTATCAAAAGCGCCTCCGTCATCGAAATGAAACTAAGCTGGAAGGACTTTTCCGTCTCAGTAAGCGTCTCGGCCAGCGAATTTTTGAACATGGCGTCTATCCGGGAGGAGATGACAGGGGCAAGCAGGGGATCAGATATTCCCTCCATGAAAAAACCCACTTCGTCCGCGCGGTCCGGGGCCGCTTTTTTTACCGATTCGTTCAGGTAGTCCCAATGGAAGAAAAACTGGGACTCATCGGTGTTCTTGTCCTTTCCCCTGTATATCGCCCTTATCACGAAATCGAGGTCAACCGGGTAGTTGGTCCCTTTGAGGGCCACCATGTCCCCGATCTTCCAGCCGAACCTCCGGGCCAGTTTTATGCCTACGGTTGCCCCCCTCCTGTCTGCCAAAAAGGCCTTTTTCTGCTCAGAGCTTATCAGGTACTCGGGATAGAGCCTGAGGTAGCTTTTCGGGTCTACCGCAAAGTTGGCGAAAAAATTCTTCTCGTTTATGTAGATGCCGCCAAACCAGCTCCCACAGGAAACATCCGTCACCCCTTTCACCTGGCGTATCTTGTCCCTGTAGGCAAGGGGCAGCGGAAAGGTAAGCGAGATGGAGTTCCTTGTTACAAGGCGGGTGGCCGAGGATGCGGCCACCCCCGCATACCATGCCTTTACGACCGTGCGCAGCAGGCCGAAGGCAACCAGTGCGATAACGACGCTCCCGATGGTAAGGATGGTGCGCGTTTTGTGCCTGAAGGCGTTCTTAAAGACCATCTTGAGCGCGAAGATCATCAGGTGAGCACCCCCTTTTCAAGTGTCCTCACCATGTGGGCTTTTGAAGCGGCCCTGGGGTCGTGAGTGACCATGATAATGGTTTTACCCAGTTGCCTGTTCATATTTTCCATAAGCGAAAGCACCTCCAGCGCGGAGACGCGGTCAAGGTCCCCGGTGGGCTCGTCGGCAACCAGTATCACCGGGTCGGTCACCACGGCCCTCGCTATTGCCACACGTTGCTGCTGTCCCCCGGAGAGCTGCCCCGGATAGTGTTCCATCCTGTCTGAAAGCCCAACCAGTTCAAGCACGGCGCGGGCGTGTTCCATGCGCTCCGCCTTTGAAAGGCCGGTCAGAAGAAGCGGAAGCTCGACGTTTTCCACTGCGGTCAGCACCGGTATGAGGTTATAGAACTGGAATATGAAGCCCACGTTCATGGCCCGCCAGCGCGCAAGCTCGTTTTCGGAAAGGGCGGTTATCTCCAATCCGCCAACTTCGATCTCCCCGCTGTTTGCCCTGTCTATTCCGGCTATGAGGTTAAGAAGAGTGGTCTTCCCGGAGCCGGAAGGCCCCATGAGGGCCAGGAACTCGCCCTCCGCTATCTCAAAGGAGATGTCCTCGAGCACCTGTATCCGCTGGCTGCCGCGCCTGTAGGACTTGCTCAGACTCTGTATACGTACTATAGGGTTTGTTTCCATTTTTTGTTTTATTAATGGTCTCAAAATAGTCTGCGCATCTTTACCGTCATTCCCGCACGTCTTGAGCGGGAATCCAAGTTGAAATGGATGCCCGATTAAGGTCCAAGGGCATGGCGTAAAAAGACCATATCGTGAATATTAGTTATGTCCTTAACTGGCCGGTTTTACCCTGGAGCCGTTCTTGAGGCCTTCCGGAGGGTCCACAATGACGGTGTCTCCGGGCTTGACCCCGCTTTTAACTATCAGCATTCCGCCCATTTTACCGTCAGTGGCAACCAACATTTCGATGGCGCGGTTCTTTCGCACCAGGAAAACGTATGCCCCGCCCTTTTTCATAACAAGCGAGGCAGGGTCTATAACTGTCCGGAGCCTTTCCTCTGCCGGGCTTACGGCCCTTGTAAGAAAAGAAACCCTCGCGCTCATTTCCGGCAGCACCCGACTGTCTTTTTTTAGGAATTTTACCTTCACGGTCACCGTGGCTTTAGTCTTGTCCGCGGTAGGCACGATCATATGCACCTGTCCCGGAAAATGGACGCCTGGCAGGGCGTCAAGCTCTATATCGCAGGGCTGTCCCTTCCATATCTTTTCAATGCCCGATTCGGAGACGTCCGCCTCCACCTGCAGGGAGTTCATGTCCGCTATGGTGACGACGGAGGCCTGAACGTTTGAGGCGGCCCCGATGGGGGTGATGATATCTCCCACATCGGCGTTTTTGGTGAGGACTACGGCATCGAAGGGGGCGCGAATATATGTGTAGCCAATCTGAACGTCTGCGAACCGGAGCGCGGCCTCATCCGCCGCTATCATCGCCTTTGCAGCATACACGCCGGCCACGGCCTTGTTGTAATTGGCAAAAGACGTATCGTAATCGGACCGCGCTATGAGGTTCTTTTTTATAAGCTCACTGTTTCTTTTATATGCGAGCCTTGCGTCATAAAGCGTCGCTTTGGCCTGGTCCAGATTGAAGCGGGCCGCCCGCAGGTTCGCTTCCGCCTGCTCTTTCGCTGCTATAAGGTCGGAGTCGTCCAGGCGCGCTATCACCTGCCCCTTCCGTACCCTGCTTCCTTCCTCTACCATGAGAGACTCCAGCTTGCCAGTTATCTTTGAGGAGACAGCCGATTTTTTTTGGGCCACCACATATCCGCTTGCGCTCAGGACCGAGAGCGCCTGAGAGGGATACATGAGGGTGACGCTTGAGAGGCGAACCGTATAGGTTTTTGAAAAAAGCCCTGACGCGTAAAGCCCGGCAGCCAGCAGGAGGATGGCCGCAATGGCCGCCATGAGCTTGTGCCCGCGCTTTTTCCGGCGGACCTGGAGGGCAGATTTGTCTATCCTGAGCCTTGACAGGTCCTGGCCGTTCATCTCGCCCCTGAAATCCCTCCCCTGTTTGCAAGGATGGCGCAGTGGGCGGACAGGCCCGCCCCGAAAGAAACCATAGCGCAGTATTGCCCGGCTGCGAAATGCCTCTCCTTCAATATCTCTTCCAGTACGAACCAGACCGTCGGGGAGGACATGTTGCCGTGCTCTTTAAGTATTTTTCTGGCCGGCCCTGTTTTTTCCTCCGGCAGCCCAAGGGCGTCCCTTATCGCGTCTATTATCTTTTCCCCGCCTGCGTGTATCGCCCAATGGTCCACGTCCGTCGTCTCAAGAGAGGCGCGGGCAAGGGCGTCATGCACCGATGCCCTAACAGGCCCGCCAACGATCTCCGGCAGGTCCATCGAAAGCTGGTTGATCAGCCTGCCGCCCCTGTGCACATACCGGATGGCTTCCCTGAATTCGGGAGCAAAGCGCATGGAACCGGTGACCGCCTCAAGGCCTCCAGGCCTGTCCCACAATATAGCGGCGGCCGCCCCGTCCGAAAAAAGCGCATTTGACACTATGAGGCTTGGGCTGCTCCCCACCTCGAATGTGGCGCTGCATATCTCCACCGATACGGAGGCCACAGCCCAGCCCGGGTTTTCACCAACCATCAGGCCTGCCAGTTCCATGTTCGGGATAGCCCCGGCGCATCCTGCTCCCACCAGGTCGAATGCCTTTATGTCCCCTGGAAGGCCGAGCCTGTCGATCATATAAGTTGAAAGCCCCGGGCAGACATATCCGGTGCAGGTGTTCAGGACCAGCCCTTTAAGTTCATTTGCGGCAAGGCCGCACCTGTCCATGGCTTCCTGCAGGCATTGGCAGGAAAGCTCCAGGGCTCTTTCCGTGAACCTGAATATCCGCGCGTCCGGGCCCTCAAGGAAAAAGGCCTCCGGGCTGCTGATGGCGAAGTGCCGGGTCCCGATGGAAGGATGGCTGAACACACGTTTGAGCATGAATCTTCCCTTCCGGCCAAGCTCGTCCGAAAATCTTTCAAGGATATGGTCCGCGGCCTCTTTCTGTGTGACCCTGAATTCCGGAACCGCGGTAGCCAGGGCGGCTATCCTGGGCCGGGGCCTCATCTGGCCTCTCCAATGCCAAGGGCCGACAGCCACCGGCGGATGATGGCAGTGTGCCTCCACAGGGGAGGCCTTGCGCCAAGCAGCGCAAACGCTCTTCTTATCCAGGGCAGCCGGTTTGACTGCATGGAGCGTATATCTATGAAATTCATGTTCTGCGCGATCTCCTCTTCCAGTTGCCTGAAAAGCCGTTCGAAATGTATATGTGGGGAGAGATAGAAGACCGGCGAAAGCATTTCCCCCGGTGTGATGGACAGCAGGCCTTCCGCCCTGGCGATCTTCTCTATCCCGGTGCCAGGGTATATGCGCACGCCTACGTTGAAGAAGGCCGCATCCTGCGGCTTCAGGTTCTTTTTGGCAAAACGGATGGTCTCGGCGGCCGTTTCGTTGGTCTCGCCGGGGCCGCCAAGCATGAATATCCAAAGGCACGGCAGGCTGCTTTTGCGCAATACCTGTGCCGCCTTTATTACGTGTTCCGCGCCAAAACCCTTTTCAAGCGCGGAAAGCACTTTGTCAGAAGCGCTCTCTGCTGTTATGCCCACCCCGGCAAACCCCGCTTTTTCCATGGCGCGGACAAGCTCCCTGGAGACAAACAGGGGGTTGATCTCTATCGTATGGAGCCTTGCCTTTATCTTTCTTTTTATCACCTCCGCGCAAATGGAGATGGCATGGCCCGGCGGAGAGTTGAACACATTGTCAACGAACTCTATGTCCCTGAAGCCGGTCCTGGACAGGCGCTCGACATGGCCCGCAGCTTCCGCCGGCCCCATTAGCTCATAAGGCCTTTCTCCGTCCAGTTTCCTGTATGTGCAATATACACACTTGAAATGGCAGCCGATCTTTGTGAGCACCGGTGCGGTGGAGAGCATCTGGAGGTAACGCCTTGTGTCCAGCCACCTTTCATATGCGGGGGGAATGGTTACGGACGGTCTTAGCATCGCCGGGACTGAAACAAAAAGTCCGTTTTCCATCCTTGCCGTTCCTTTCAGCGCGAAAGGTCTTTTGCCTGTGGCGATTGCCTCCAGCGCCGCCGGAAAGGTCCTCTCCCCGTCTGCCAGAATGGCAAGGTCCGCACCGGTTTCGGCCAGGAGCTCGCGGGGCATCACAGAAAGCGCCGCACCGCCGATTATCAGGGGGGCGCCAGACGTCTCCCTTATGGCCCCGGTTACCGCTTTCAGCTCCTTATAAAATGCGGCAGGCCGGGAGATGTCGTTGTTGTCTATGTTCCTTATCGAGACGCCTGTGGCCTCGGGCCTGTATCTTTTGACCGTGCGGCGCACCGCGCGGGCCGGGTCGCGCTCGAACATGAGATCGAGCAGTTTTACATCGTGGCCGTATCTTTGCGCCGCCTCCGCAACGGCGCATGCCCCGGCGGGCATGACCGGCTCCGGGTAGATATTGCGGTTGGTCGAGATGATCAGCACCCTCATTGCCGCTTGATTGCCTGCACCTGCCCCTTCATTCCCAGGACCTTGTGAAACGGCCTGTTGCAGTAAAACTCGTATATCCCTGGGGAGGGAAAGAAAACACTTGCCGTAATGCCGGACCCCGCAGGGATATCCATGCTTTTTATGACCTTGCCCTTGGGATCATCGATGGTGAAGTTATGTAATTTTTGGCGCCGTTTCTTATCCTGAAAGTGATAGTGCCGCCGCTCCAGGCCCTTATATTGTTTGGCACGAACTTGTAGCTTGACGCCTCGATATTTACCGCATGGTATTTTGCTCCGCTCAGTATGAGCTGTTTTTGCAGCCCGGCGCAGGAAAAAAGGGAAAGGAGCACCAAGACAAAAAGAGGCCGGATGCGCAGGGCGTTTTTCCTCATGTTCCCTCTTTTCTTTTTGGACGCGGAAAAGCTTTCAAGTTAAACGTCCAGGGGGGAGATTTTCATTTTTTGGTTCGCCAGCCTTTTGTTTTTTGTGGAACCCGCCTTTTGTTTGCGTGAAAAGGTCTGGCGGGATATAAAAAAATTGTAGCAGGCTTTGCCAGCAAAAGATACTTGTCCGGTCCCCGCGGGGAGCCGGAAGGTCTCAAAATCATTTTTAAAAAAATCTGGATGCCCGGTTTATACCTCGGGCATGACGTCTTTCAAAATCCAGGCTCTTCAGATTCCTTTGGACTTTACGTCATTATTTTTAAACCCGCCCACCCGTCCTTTTTTGTATGGGCTTCGCCCCATGCCCTCCTGAAGCGGCAATACAAACCGGATTAACCGGGATCAGCCGAGGCCCGGCTGTTGTTTCCTTCTCCACACGGGCAGGCCGGCAACACTTGAAAGCAGGCGTACCGCGCCCATCTTTTCCACCCTCCTTACTTCCCTCAGTCCGAAGGGGACCAGAAATGCCACCACGAGCCTGATGGCGGCTGAAACGGCAAACAATGACAGTATCCTGTGGCCGAAAAGCTGGGGAAGAAACGGGATGAGCAGGCCTCCGGCCAGGGCGCCCGCGCACAGGCCCATGCCGGTTGAAGCGTTAAGTTGCGCAACGGACCTTGTCCTGTTTTCGGGGCTTGAGGCGTCGTACACGAAGTTGGAGCTTGAGAGATTGAATCCCGCCCATACAAACCCGGAGAACACCTGGGCCGCGGCCAGATAAAAGGGGTTCCTGCTTACGAGCCAAAGGGCCGGTATGAACACTATCAGCTTCGATGTGGCCTTGATGATCCTGATGTTGCCGAGCCTGTCGGCGCACCTCCCCCACCGCCTTATTGACAGATAAATGGCCAGGTTCTGTACGGAATTGACCGCAACATAGGCGGGATATGTGAAGCGCAGGCCCTTGAGCATCAGCACGGAAAAAAACGGGCCCGCCAGGTTGGCTGAAAAGTTGACCGCGCCAACGTAAAAGACAAAACGGGTGAAATTGTCCAGCTTTCCGCCTGAACGATGGCCTTTGCCGGCGCCCGCGCTCTGCTTGAGGGGAGGCTCCTCCATACGCCTGAGGAACGACCAGGACAGCATTCTGAAAACAAAGGCCGCGCCGAAGAGGAGGGCAAAGCCTGTGAAAAGGCAGGTCTTCTTCGTGAAAAAAAGCACCATGCTGGCAATGAGCGCGGCTATGATGGTCATGAACCCCATGGCCTGGTTTCTCCATCCGAAGAACGCTCCCCACTTGTCCCCGTCCACTATCTCGGACATCATGCTGCTCCAGGCCGGCGCCACCAGCGCGCCAAATGCGGTAAAAAGGATAACGGCAAGCAGGAAGGCGATGCGCCAGGAATGGGCAAAGACAGCCAGCATGGCCATGAACAGAAGCGATGCGGCCTGCAGCGGGACAAAAAGGTCCATTACCGGTTTTCTGGAGCGGAACTTCTCCACCATGTCCGGGCTTTTAAGCTGCACCAGGGAGGCAAAAAGGTTGGGTATCGCGCCAAGCAGTCCAACTTGTCCCACGGTGCCGCCAATTGCCAGCAGAAACGGGGTGAAATAGTCCTGGACGAACCCTCCCATGAAGCTTGCGAACACCCCGTCCACAAACGAATACCTGAGTGTCTTTTTTTTGCCGATGATTTTTTGAGCCATAAGAAAAACCGGGTGCAGTTGTTTTGTTTCGATATCCTGAATATTCTAGGGGTAGCTGCGGAGCGTGTATGTGATGCGGATTGCAGAAAAAAAAGAAAGATTTTTTGCGTGAAAAGCCAAGAAGTCTTGTATGCCTGATATTTCATACCATGCAATTCCCCTTTTTTGTTTTTTTTGTTCGAATTGAAAACTGCAACTTTTTGTTTTTTAATGACCTTTTCAGCCACTTTGTTCAAATGCACTTGAACACGCACGAAAGATGTGGCCGGGAAAAATTAGACAGGGAAAAGCTTTCACGTTATCTTAAGCACGCCCATCTTGTGAGGGAGGCCCCCACGGACCTGAACGGCCACTTCAGGATGAGGACCACGAGAAAGGTAGACAGGGACAGGACGGTCTCCCTAAACGGCTGGCTTTACGAGGCTCCGGTGAACCTTATCGGCAGGACGGTCACTCTTCTGTATAATGAGGACGATCTGGCAAGGTGGAGGTGCTGCTTGACGGGGACTCCCATGTGATGCTCGTTCCCCTGGACGAGAAGATAAACTGCAAAATACGCAGGCGCCATGAGGTTGTGGAGGCCGAAGTGTGTAAAGGGCTGCCTGAGGACATGGCCCGGCGCGGACTGGACACCGGGAAAGATTATCTCTTTGTGCTCGACGGCGCAAAGGCCCTGAGATCGGCCGTCGCCAGGGTATTTGGAACAAAGGCCATGGTGCAACGTTGTCAGGCCCATAAGCGGCGCAACGTGCTCAAGCATCTCCCGGAAACGCATCAGAATGCGGTGGACGCACGTATCAGCGCGGCTTACAAGATGTCGGATTATGACGATGCGTGGGAATCCCTCGATCTGACGGTGCGGTATCTTGAGAAGATCAACCATGATGCCGCAGAATCCCTGAAAGAGAGGCTTGAGGAGACCCTGACCATACATAAACTTGGAATTACCGGGCTTCTGAGAAAGTCCCTCGCGACAACGAACCCATTGGAGTCCTGTTTCTCTGGGGTACGGACATCCACCGGCAGATCAAAAGGTGGAGGGGTGGCGACATGGCCCAAAGATGGGCTGTGGCCGCCCTCTTGAGAGCGGAGAAAAAATTCAGGCGCATAAAGGGTTATAAGGAACTGCCTAAGCTTGCTGTTGTTTTACAGCAGAAATCCCTTGACGGAAAGGAGGCCGCTGCTTAAAATCATGCAGCAAGAATCCTTCCTAGTTCAACGAAAGGAAGGGACAACCTCGTTTTTTATTCTAAAAGTCTTCATTCCAGTGCGGCTGTGCATTGGGGGCATCGTATAGCTTTAGCCGGAATGTCGGAAAGACAGTAAGGGCATTTTTTGGTTTCAGCAGGGGGGGCCTGCTCTGCCTCTTGCCTCTTTAAGTTGTTTATTACCTTCACGAGAAGAAAAACCGAAAAGCCCACAAGAAGAAACGATATGACCTCATTTATAAAAATTCCATATCTTATGGCTACGGCTCCAGACTTTGTTGCAGCCTCGACTGTGGGATATGGGCCGGGTGGTGTGCCATTTTTCAAAATTAAAAAAAGGTCTGAAAAATCGACCTTGCCAACAAGAAGTCCTATTGGCGGCATTATAATATCTGAGACCAATGACTTTACTACTAATCCGAAGGCCGCGCCAATGATTATGCCAACGGCCATATCGATCATATTGCCCTTTAAACCGACTTCCTTGAGTTCCTCAAGCATTTTTTTCATACCGTTATTTTGAAAATCATTGATATGTGAAACAGGAGAATTACGGCTTTTAATAACATTTTTTATTAGATTATCAAAGGGAACGCACCTTGTCAAAATTGCAACAGTAAAAGCCAACTCGCACGGCGCTTGCCTTGCGCTGCCGTGCCCCTAGAGCGTAGTGCATTGATCTTTGCTTGACCAAGGTCCTTTCCCTTCGGACTCCGATGCCTAGGCCCCTGACAACGCAAGATAGCAAGCCCAAGGATATGTGATCTAGTCATACTCAAAAGGAATATTGCAGAGCGAGTATCCACTGGATGTCGTTCTTTTTTATTCCGGGCGGTGGATTGCTGTCACGATCCAGGATATTGGTGAGCTTCATGGCCCATTTTGAACTTACAGGCGCGGAAAGTCCAGCCTCATTATGGAGAATGTATCTGCCCAAATAGTCTAGCCGTGGATAAAGGATTAATTTTTCGGAAAAAACCAGGATTTTGAATATGTTATATCTGAAATTCGCGCCTATCCTTGCTGTCAAAAAATCTGCATTATCACCCGACTCCCGGCTCTCATGAATATATGACAGTCCAGCATCCACCGAAAGAGATTTGACCGCATCATCCCAGATCTGATAGCCCGCACCAGGACCAATAGCGACTCTGAGCTTCAGGTCACGGAAGGTGTCACTGAGCAGCTCTGTATCAAGATAACCATAGAATTTCTTTGTGAAAAAATAATCGTAGCCCAGATAGCCGTAATGGTTTCTGGCGGTAACAGCGTTGTTATCGTGGGCATAGTTGAATTGATATCCAATGCTGAACCTGTCCCTGTCAGTTTTTCTTGAGGCATCAAACGAAATGGAAGCGCCGTTTATGTGGGTGTTTCCTGTTTGGGAATTCGCGCCTATTGTGACGTTGCCGGTCCATTTTGAGGGCGGAGGGTTGATTGATGCCACCTCATCCCATCCAACCGATGTTGGTCCACTCTGATTGCTACGCTCAATTATCAGTTTGCCGTCTTCGATTCCTTTGATCTTCCCTTTAAGCACCTCTCCGTCTTTAAGATGAATTTCAACGGGGGATATGCTGGAAACACTCTTGATCTTTGACATGTCAATGTCTATCGGACCGGAATAATCGGTTTTAAGATGCTTGGCAGTAAAGGATTTGGTTATGATCCGTTGTTTGTAATTTTAAAATACAATGAGGACTTGCACGCAAAATGCTATGTAAATGACGATAAAATGGTCATTACTTCTTTAAACCTTTATTAGTTCTCAATGGCGAACAATAAAGAAATGGGTGTACTTATTGACAAAACCGACCCAGCGGACACAGACTTATTTAATGAAGCGTTTAAAGAAGTTGCTTACATAAACGAAACCAGTCAACGCTTTGAATTTCTGGGCTCTCACGAGCGCGGATGGACGCGGCCTCTAAAGATCGAATCCGAGTCCTCCGCGTTGATC
>JAKAJM010000064.1 GCA_021813765.1 Nitrospirota bacterium | reverse complement strand
GAGGTAGCGGGATGAAGAAGCACAGGGTTATCTTTCAGCCCTCGGGCAGGAGGGGCGAGGTGCCGGACGGCACTGACCTGCTCGATGCCGCAAGGAACCTGGGAGTGGACATAGAGTCCATCTGCGGGGGCAAGGGCACATGCGGCAAATGCAAGGTGAGGGTGGAGGAGGGCTTTTTCGAAAAGGACTCCATGGACTCCAGGATGGAGCACCTTTCCCCTCTTACCGATGTTGAGAGGAAATTTCTGAAACCCTCGGACGGACCCGGCATGAGGCTGGCCTGCGCGGCGCGCGCCCACGGGGATGTGAAGATATTTGTCCCGGAAAAATCGAGGGCGGGCAAGCAGGTGGTCAGAAAAGCGGCAAGGGAGCTAAATATTGCAATAGACCCGGCCGTCAAGAAATATTTTGTCGAACTGGCAAGACCCTCCCTCCACGAGCCCATCACCGGGGACCTGGAGAAGCTCAGGGGCGCTCTGTCTGAAAATTACGGGCTTGACGGGAAAAACCTGTCCATAGATTTCCCTGTACTTAAGGACCTCCAGGACACTATAAGAAAAGGCAACTGGTGCGTTACCGTCTCCGTATGGAAGGGGCGTGAGATAATAAAGCTTGAGCCTGGTTTCATAGAGACCGCATACGGGCTTGCCGTGGACGTAGGCACGACGACCGTCGTAGGTTACCTTACTGACCTGTCCACCGGAAAAGTGGTGGCCACTGAATCGATGATGAACCCGCAGGTCCCCTACGGCGAGGACGTGATGTCCCGCATTACCTATGCCATGACCAATCCCGATGGGGTGCGCAGGATGCAGGGTGCGATAATAGAGGGGCTGAACGAGATAATATCAAACATAATCACGAACGCGCGGAATTCCGGCGCCCTGAACTCCGAGGCCCTGGGCGGGGGCGAGACGGTCGTGGACATGACCATAGTCTTCAACACTGCCATGCACCACATATTCCTGGGCTTCAACCCGGAGCACATCGGGCGCTCGCCTTTCATCCCGGCGATACAGCACGGCCTGGACATCAAGGCCAGGGACCTGGGGATAAAGATAAACCCAGGCTCTTATATCTATGTCCTTCCCATAGAGGCGGGTTTCGTGGGAGCGGACAATGTAGGCGTCCTCATTGCCATGGAACCATACAACATCGATGAAAAGGTCCTGATTATAGACATAGGCACTAACGGCGAGCTTTTGCTTGGCAACCGGGAGCGTGTCTGCTCCACTTCCTGCGCCACCGGGCCCGCCTTTGAGGGAGCGCAGATAAAGATGGGCATGCGCGCCGCCCCGGGCGCGATAGAGAAGGTGAGGATAGACCCAGCCACAAAAGAGCCCCTCTACAAGGTGATAGGCAAGGAGCAGTGGCAGACTGAAATTGAAAAGGTAGACGCCAAGGGCATCTGCGGCTCCGGCATCATAGACGCCATTGCCTGGATGTACAAGGCCGGCATCATAGACAAATCCGGCAGGTTCGACATGACCGCGGAAACCCCAAGGATAAGAAAGGACCACGAGGGGAAACCCGAGTACGTGCTGGCGTGGGCGCGGGAGACGTCCATCGGGGCCGATATAACCATAACCCAGGCGGACGTCCGGGCTC
This sequence comes from Nitrospirota bacterium, assembly GCA_021813765.1. GTDB lineage: Bacteria > Nitrospirota > Thermodesulfovibrionia > Thermodesulfovibrionales > JdFR-88 > JAKAEG01. The sequence goes on along the minus strand of JAKAJM010000064.1, from coordinate 13,392 downwards.
TCCAGCTTGCCAAGGGAGCGCTGTACGCGGGAGCAAAGCTCATGATGCACAAAATGGGGATCGAAAAACTGGACAAGGTGCTTCTTGCCGGTGCCTTTGGCAGCTACATAGACAAGGAGTCCGCCATGACGCTGGGCATGTTCCCGGACTGCGAGATAGAGAACGTTTATGCGGTAGGCAACGCGGCTGGCGACGGGGCGCGGATGGCGCTCGTGAGCAACTTAAAAAGGCAGGAGGCCGAGGAACGGGCCAGGTGGGTGGAGTTTGTGGAGATCGCCATCGAGCCCGCATTCGAGAAGGAGTTCATGCAGGCGATGCACCTGCCTCACATGAAAGACCGCTTCCCGAACCTGAAAAAGCTTATCGAGAAGGAGTCTCCACATGTGGCGATAAAGGGGTGATCCCGTATGACAAGGCTTACCATAAATTCAGGCGCGTGCGGTTTCATGTGTGCGGTAACCGTAGAGAAGGGCCCGGAAAGAAAGATATTTGTCCGCCTGGAAAGCCAGTGCGCAATGCTCGAAAAGCTGGGCGAGGAGATAGCCACGCTGGACAAGATGGCGGCCGCCTTTACTGATTTCCTGAACAACCCGGTATACAGGGCGGCCGCCAGACATCTTAAGCACCCTGGCTGCCCCGTGCCGGGCGGGATAATAAAGGCTGTAGAGGTGGAGGCCGGTTTCTGTCTCCCAAGGGACGTAAGCATCAAATTCGAAAAATGATGGGGGAGATACTTTTATACCTTCTGGCGGTGGCGGCCCTTCTGGTCTATGCGGCGTTCGCGATAAGGACGGCGGCGCACCTCGCCGGCTGGCTTAAAGGGCCTTCGGCGGAAAAGCCGGGACACGGCCAGCCACGCGTTGGCGGCAATGCAGGGGCCGCGGCCCTGGACGTTATATTTTTAAGGAGGCTCTTCAGGGTGAACAAGGTCCTGTGGCTTGGCGAATGGGTTTTCCACGCAAGCCTCATCCTGGTGCTCATAAGGCACCTGAGGTACTTCCTGACCCCGGTGCCGCAGTTTGTCTGGCAGATGCAGTCTGCGGGCAGGGCCGCGGGATATGTCCTGCCCTTTTCACTCCTTTATATCTTCATGGTAAAAGCGGTGGCAAACCGGGGCAGACAGATGTTTGCGTATAACTATCTTCTTCTTTCGGGATTTTTCATCATAAGCTCCCTGGGCGCACTCCTTAGCCTTTATTTCTATCCGAACGTGGTTGCGGTGAAGGAGTTCATGATGTTCGCCCTTGATCCAAAGGCGCTCCTTTCGGGCGCGATACCTGGGGACGTCCTGGCGGGCTTTCATGGAGAGGCGCCGTTTCTGGCCCATTTCATTCTGGCCCTTTGCCTTTTGCTTTATCTGCCTTCCCATATATTTGCCGCTCCTTTTACCATTTACAAGGCAAGGAGGCGTGAGGAGTCCGTGAAAGGGGGTTATTTCTCGACCGCACAATGAGCAGGCTGGAGACTGCTTCTTTTTCAAGATGCCTTTCCGGCGGACAGCTCCTGGAGATGGACGCATGCACCCGGTGCGGGGAATGCCTGAAGTACTGCCCGGTGCAGGAGGTGACCGGAGATCGTTCCGTCTCCCCGCCCGAGAAGATAAGGAACTTCAGGGAGTTCATGAAAAAAACGGGCGTCCTGAGGCGGTGGCTCTTTGGCGGAGGCAGGATAGATGAAAGGCTGCTTCAGGATTTCACGAAGGCCGTTTTTGAATGCACCACGTGCGGGGCCTGCGGCCAGTCCTGCACGGTGGGCATTCATACCCAGAGGTTGTGGCCCATGCTCCGCAGGGAGATGGTAAAACGCGGGCTTGGGCCGGTAGGCCCTCAGAAGGATGCTCCTGAGGCGGTAAGCAGGACGGGCAACCCTTACGGCAGACCGGCCGGCGAGAGGTTTTCCACGTGGCTTCCCCCGGAGGTAAAAGTGGCGGCAAGCGCAAAGCTTGGCTATTATGCCGGGTGCACGGGTGCCTATGAGGCAAGGCCCATGGTCCGTGGCGATGTGCTTGCGCTTTCCAGAGCCGGGGAGCCCTTTACTATGCTTTTCGCGGAGGAAGAGGTCTGCTGCGGTTTTCCGCTTTTCATAACGGGGCAGTTTGAACTGCTCGAAGGGCTTGTAAAAAGGCTTGTGGAGGCATATGCGGCAAGAGGGGTGGAGACGCTTGTATGCTCATGCCCCTGCTGCGTAAACATGATATCCAAGGACTGGCCCGCTTTCTACGGGAGGAAGCTGCCCTTCGGGATAAGGCATATTTCCCAGCACATCGAATGGGCTTTCGCGGAGGGCAGGCTGTCCGTGACCAGGACGCTTGATGAGAGGCTCATATATCACGACCCCTGCTACCTGAGCAGGGGAATAGGCATAACGGAGGAGCCGCGTAAGATACTATCCCGGATACCCGGGGCACGGCTGCTTGAGTTTGACAGAAACAGGCAGAACTCTCGCTGCTGCGGGGCCGGAGGGGCCGCAAGAAAGGTTTTTAGCGAAAACGCGCTTGCCATATTCAGGCTTGCCATAGACGAGGCCTGCCGGAAAGAGGCGGACAGGCTTGTCCTTGGCTGCCCGGCCTGTTATTCCATTGCGGGGGCGGCGCTCGAAGGCTATAAAGGGACCGGCGGCGGGCGGATCGGCATTGTGGACATGGTGGAGCTTCTATCGGAGGTTTTTTAAAATCATATGAGCCATTTCAACATTGTGTGCAGGAAATGCGGCAAGGTGCTTGAAAACGCGTACTGCGCCTTTTGCGAGCACTGCGTGAACGCGCTCCTCGTGACCGAATACAGGGAAAAGGAGTTTTCTTCCAGAGGGCCCGGCGAAGGCGCCTGGAAATTCAACTGGCTCCCCGTCCATTCGCCGGGGTTCAAGCAGCCGGGGCCGGCCGTCTATCGGTCGGAAGGGTTTGCAAGGCAGGCGGGCATCCCCGAGCTGTACATCTGTTTTTGCGGTTACTGGCCGGAAAGAGGCGCTCTACTTCAGACCTGCACGTTCAAGGAGTTCGAGGCAGCGGTGGTGATTCAAAACGCGATGGAAAACGGGATGCAGGGCCTGGTTGCCGCCTCCGCCGGCAACACGGCCAGGGCCTTTGCCCATCTTTCCTCCACCTCCGGATTTCCCGCCATCATCGTCGTGCCCTCCATGTGCCTTCCTGAAATGTGGTACCTTGAGGAGAAGGGCATATTCGGAAGCGCCCCGACGATAGCCGTCTCGGACGGGGATTATTCAGATTCCATAAACGTGGCCAAGCGCATAGCCCTGGTGGCGGGAATGCCCTTTGAGGGCGGGGTAAAAAACATCGCCAAGAGGGACGGGCTTGGCATAGTCATGCTGGAGGCGGTAAATACCATTGGAACACTCCCGCGCCATTATTTCCAGGCCGTAGGCAGCGGTGCAGGGGCGATAGCCGCCTGGGAGATGAGCGAAAGGTTTTTAAAGGACGGCCGGTACGGCAGTTCCCTGCCTGTCCTGCATCTGGCCCAGAACCTTCCGTTTGCTCCCATGACAAAGGCCTACATGAGAAAAAGCCGGGAGATCGATCCGGCGGACCTGGATTTTGCTTTCATAAGCGAGACAACCACCAGGGTCCTCTCAAACAGGTATCCGGCCTACGGAGTGCTGGGAGGCGTGTTCGATGCCCTTCAGGCAACCGGCGGCACAATGTACGGCATAACGAATGACGAGGTCTATGCCGCCATGGATATTTTCGAGGAGACCGAAGGGATAGACCTGGTGCCTGCGGCCGGTGTTGCCACCGCCGCCCTTTTGAAGGCGGCAAAGAAGGGCACAGTAGGCAGTGACGGGCCCGTGCTGCTTAATATAACGGGAGGCGGCGAGAGACGGCTTAAAAGGGACATGGCGGTCGGGAGGATAAACCCCCTTCTGATATCGAAGAACGCATCCGAGAAAGAGATAGAGAAATTTTTGCGTCATGCGGTCCGCTGAAGAAGAACTGACGGGCATACTGCGGGAAGGTGGAGTGGATTTTACCGCGACCCTGCCCTGCGACAGGATAAAGGGGCTTTTGTGCCTGGTTTCCCGGAAGTTTTACCATGTCCCGCTTACCAGGGAGGAAGAAGGCGTGGGCATATGCGCCGGAGCGGCGCTTGCCGGCAAAAGACCTGCCATGTTCATCCAGAACTCTGGCATCGGCAACATGATAAATGCCCTCCTGTCGCTGACCGGCTTTTACGGGCTGCCGCTTGCCGTCTTTGCCAGCCACAGGGGGATCTATAAAGAGAAGATAGCCGCGCAGGCGCCCATGGGCCTCATGCTGCCTGGCATCCTTGAGGGGGCAGGGATAGGTTTTACGCCTATCGATTCCGCTTCCGGACTGCAGCTTGTCCCGGAGATGCTTGAAAAGGTCTATTCGGAAAACAGGATACACGTCTTCCTCCTGTCGCCGGCCATATGGGAAGGCCCGGGTCTGGAAACAGAAAGCGGACCCGGGCGCGGGGAAAAATTCAAAAAAATTAAAAATGGGTTTTTGGGCGGGCCGGAAAGCCAAAAGGTAAAAATACGCACTGCAAGGAGGCTCGACCGCTATGAGATGCTCTCTGCCCTTTGGCCAGCTACCGAAGGCGCGGCGGTCATCTGCAATCTTGGGTTTCCGTCGAGAGAGCTGTACAGCATGGGACACAGGCCGTCGCACTTTTACATGCTTGGCAGCATGGGAATGGCAACGCCCATCGGCCTTGGGGTGGCCCTTTCAAAAAGGTCAAAAGACGTGGTCGTGATAGACGGCGACGGGAGCCTTTTGATGAACCCTGGCACCCTGGCCACCGCCGCCTGCCTCGGAGGCAGGAACCTGACGGTCTTTGCGGTCGACAACGGGGCATACGGGTCTACCGGCAACCAGCCCACGTTTGCCGCCGGGTGCATCGACCTGGGCATGATGGCAAAGGGGTTTGGACTCGATGTGATAGTGGCGGCAGGGAAAAAAGATATCGTGAGTGCGCTTAAGGAAAAGGTGAAGGGCCCAAGGTTCGTACACGCGCTCGCCCGGCCCGGCAACCGGGACGTCCCGGTAATCCCGCTCGGGCCTCTGGAGATAAAACGCCAGTTCATGGAGTTTCTCATGCGCGGCTAGTACGATGTTTCAAAGCCCCGATTTATAATTGCCCCGTCTCCCGGTATTTTTTTATGTAGAGTTTAAGCGCCCTGTAAATGAGCCAGTCCATGGACAGGTTATTGTCCACCGATATCTCAAGAAGGCTGTCTATGACCTCTTTTTCCAGCAGTGACCCGCTTTTTTCTTCCCGCTCTTTTCCTTCAGGCTGTTCTTTCTCTTTTTCATGCGGGGGCATGCCCTTTTTCTTCTGCAAGGGTGCTCCGGTTTTGACCTGTTCCCCTTTAAGCAGGTCCGCAAGCGTGTTTACATTGCCTTCCATTGCGGCTTGAAACACGTCCTTTGGCACTTTAAGCATGGGTCTTTCGGCTTCGTCTTCTTTCATGCCCGGCCCGTTTCCCTCCTTGCCCTCCGGTCCCTCCGGCCTGAAGGCAAGCGTAGACCCCGATATTCCCATCATCATCTCAGCCAATTTACGGGCATACTGGCCTTCAGGCATGTTCTCTTTCATGAACTCTTCAACCTTGCCCTGGGCAATTGCCTCCTGGAGCTTATCGAACATAAGGCCTCCCGCCTCCTCCCGGCCGGAAAATCCCTGTTCCGCTTTTTTTCTGGGCGGCCTTGGCAATGGACGTTCTTTTTTCTTTTCTTTTTTTGACATTTCGGTTTTTCCACCTCCTTGAAAAAAACTTTTTTGTTTTTTAAAGTTTTAACTTGCAATTACCTGTCAGCTTGCTACAGGGTAACCTCGTGTTGACACCTCGCCTTCCGCTTCGCTCCCCCTCTCCCCAATGAGAGAGGGTTTGGGGTGAGGGATTCCTTACGAAATTTTTTTGGTCGGTCTTCATAAAGAATAATGGTCGCCAGCCGGGTGCACCTTTTTTATGAATGAGGTCTCGAAAATATCTTCCAGCGACAGACCTTTCCCTCCCTCAATATAGCCAAGCCTTTTCAGGGCATCCACAAAATCCATGGTTGTCTTCATGTACCGGCCGGTAAGCTGGGCGCAGTACCTGGGGGACATATTTATTGCCTCCAGCACGAACTGCTCATCCGCCACCCCGGCATAGGAGGATATCGTCCCGGCGCACTGGGTGGAGTTCTCCCTTAGCGCCTGACAGGCCTCCTCATGCATCATTAAAAACTCCTCAAGCTCACCGGGGCGCGATGCGATGAACTCACTTGCCGCTACTATCCCATAGCTTGGGTTCCCCGGCCAGATAAGTTGCGGAGGATAGAGCTCCCGGCCGCCGGCATAACGCTTTATGGCTACGGCAAGCGAGGGGGTGCCCATGGCCGCCTGCACCTGGTTTTTGAAAACGGCCTCGGTGATGGCGTCGGCCCATCTGAAGTTCACGACCTCAACCGTCTCTGAAAGGCCGAAGCGCACCAGGGCATCCGAAAGGATCACATCATGAATGGAGCCTTTCCCCGGCACGCCTATTTTCAGCCCCTTTAGCTGCCCAAGGACCTCGCCAAGGTCTTGCAGCTCCGGATATCCCTTCAGTCCCTTGATGCCCGACATCACCGTGCCCTCGATGTGTCCGCCGGCCACGCATTTTATCCTTACCCCCGAGGCTATGCCGATGACCGCAGGCGGCAGCCCTATGTACGCAATATCTATCAGCCCTTTTCTGAAGGCCTGCACAATGTCCGGGCCGGTGGCAAAAAGGCGCCATTCAAACGCTCCCCCATGCTCTCCTGCCATCAGGAGCATGGCGGTATGGTAAAAGGTGGAAAGGTGGCCCACCCGGACTTTTCCTATTCCCTTTTCCCCGCCCATAGCGTATTTTATCACCCTCCGGCGTTCATTTTGAAAAAGAAAAGTTTTTTTGCTTTTGGAAAAATGAAGAAAAGAAAAAGACTTCCGTGCTGCGTCTTTATTCAAGGACCATATGCGCCCATCCCGAATTTCAATTGCGAAGGGGGGCATTCTGCCATATAATGGGACTTGTAAATCATGGGATTTTGTCTTTTCATCTCCGGGGCCTCCAGGCATTTTCAAGCCATGGACAGGCAGCCGGAATAAAAAAGGTCTTTTCAGGTTTTGTGTGCGGGCGGCATTTGCTGCGCTTCTGCCCCAAAAAGCCTTTGGCTTTTTGGGGACCCCTGACTTGGGCCGCCGTCTCCCGCAGTCAGACTGGTGGTACCGGCGCGGCTTACATGAATACGGCTAACGGCTGCCGCAGCGGCTATATCGCAGGGATCGCGGCGGGCACTGCGCTCACACCACCCGCCTCTCAAAAACAAAAACCTCGTATCAGGGGGAAATAAAATGGTCTTGCACGCTCACAGGATTCCCGGAAGAATCTAAAAAAGAGCTGCTGCATACGGGACGGGAAATCAAATCAGGTCAGCTCAAATCAGAAAGGCCGAAGGGATTTTATCCAATGAAAATCGTTCAGGTGGCAGGTGCCCGCCCGCAGTTCATAAAGTACCTGCCTGTATCTAGTGCCATACGCAGGCACAACTGCAGGCCGGGAGCGGCATTTTTAGAGAACATTCTCGTGCACACGGGGCAGCACTACGACTATTCCATGTCGCAGGTGTTCTTCAATGAGCTCGGGATCGAGGAGCCAAAGTACCACCTTGGCGTGGGCTCGGCCTCTCATGGGTCTCAGACCGGGCAGATACTCGTCAAGGTGGAAGAGGTGCTGGCCAGAGAGCGTCCGGATGCCATAGTCGTGTACGGGGACACCAATTCCACGATAGGCGCCGCCCTTGCAGCGGCAAAGCTTGGTATTCCCGTGGCGCACGTGGAGGCCGGTTTAAGAAGCCGCAACAAGGAGATGCCCGAGGAGATAAACAGGGTCCTTACAGACCATGTCTCCACCGTTCTTTTCTGCCCCTCCAGAGCGGCCGTTGAAAACCTGCGGGGCGAGGGTTTTGGGAACGTAATGCTGAACGGGGAGTTGATAAGCGTTGATCCCGGGGAAGCCGTGGCCGCCCATTACGGGGAGTCAGGCACCCGCCATAAGACGGGCATTTCACATCCGCTGGTATGCAACGTGGGGGATGTGATGTACGACGTTTTAAACATTGCCTCAGGCATCGCCGGGGAAAAATCCGATATCCTCCTGCGCCTTGGCCTTTCCTCCGGACAATACTCCGTCCTTACAATTCACAGGGCCGAAAATACGGACACTGAAGGAAAGCTGGAGGAAATTGCCGCGTTTGTGAACCAAACGGCCAATGGTGCAACCGTTGTTTTCCCGGTGCACCCGAGGACGCGCAAACATCTTGAGGGTCTTTCGCCAAAAAGACTTTTTGAGGAAAACGTGCTGCTGGTCCCCCCGCTTGGCTATTTCGACATGCTCTGGCTGCTTAAAAACAGCAGGCTTGTCCTTACGGATTCCGGGGGGGTGCAGAAGGAGGCTTACTGGCTAAAGGTGCCGTGCATTACCCTGAGGGACGAGACCGAATGGGTGGAGACACTGCAGAGCGGCTGGAACATCCTGTACAAGGAATACGCTTCGGGGCAAGGCATGCCTGCAAAACCCGGTTTTTTACCGCCCGGGGCGGAGCTTACTTCCTACGGCGATGGCGACGCGGCAGGAAGGATAGTGGGCGCACTAATGGAAATATTCAGCAAGGAGAACTTTTGAATATGATACCGACCAGAGAAAAATTCATAGCCCACATCGGCCTTGGCTACTGGGGGAAAAACATCCTCAGGAACCTCCATGAGCTGGGAACGCTCCATACGGCGTGCGACCAGGACCTGGCGGTCATAGAAGAAAGAAAAAAGCAGTTCCCGGATGTGCGCTTCACGACCGACATGGAAGACATCCTGCGGGACCCGGAGATCAGGGCGGTATCCATAGCGGCACCGGCGGCCATGCACTACCGGATGGCCATGGAGTGCCTCCTTGCGGGCAAGGATGTATACGTTGAAAAACCCCTGGCGCTCAACCTGGCCCAGGGCGAGGAGCTCGTGGAGACCGCCCGCCGCAAAGACAGGGTGCTCATGGTGGGCCACATACTTCAATACCATCCTGCCGTAATAAAATTGAAGGAGCTGGTAACGGAAGGTGTGCTTGGAAGGATCGAGTACATATACTCAAACCGGCTGAACATCGGGAAGCTTAGAACGGAGGAGAACATACTGTGGAGTTTTGCGCCGCACGACATATCCGTTATCCTCATGCTCTTTGGCGAAGAGCCGGCCAGGGTGGCGGCGCAGGGCGGCGATTACCTGAACAAAGGCATTTACGACACCACGCTCACCCTGCTGGAGTTTGCCGGCGGGGCAAAGGGGCATATCTTTGTAAGCTGGCTGCACCCCTTCAAGGAGCAGAAGCTGGTCGTCGTGGGCTCGCAGGCGATGGCCGTTTTTGACGATGTAAGCAAGGACAAGCTCTTTCTTTATCCCCACCAGATAGAGTGGAAGGAGGGGCGCATTCCGGTGGCCCACAAGGCCGACTTCCAGGTGGTTCCGGTCGGGCCGGGAGAGCCGCTGAAACTGGAACTTGAACACTTTGCCCGGTGTGTCCGGCAGAGGACAAAGCCTCTTACTGACGGCCGCGAGGGGCTGAGGGTGCTCAAGGTGCTTGAGGCGGCCGAGGCATCCATCGCCGGGGCTGCTGCAAAAAACAAAAAAGCATCCGGGTCCTTCCTTCCGCCAGACGTGTTCGTCCATGCAAGCGCCGAGGTGGATGAGGGTGCGCGCATTGGCGCGGGCACGAAGATATGGCATTTCTCTCATATAATGGGCGGCTCCGAGATCGGAGAGGGCTGCGTCATAGGGCAAAACGTGGTGATAGGCCCGGACGCCTCGGTGGGCAAGGGGTGCAAGATACAAAATAACGTGTCCGTATATAAAGGAGTGGTCCTGGAAGAAGAGGTCTTCTGCGGCCCCTCCTGCGTTTTTACCAACGTGTACAACCCGAGGGCCTTCGTGGAAAGGAAACACGAATTCCTTCCCACGGTTGTCAGGCAGGGAGCGACAATAGGGGCAAACGCCACGGTCGTCTGCGGAAATACCATTGGCAGGTACGCGCTTGTGGGCGCGGGAGCGGTAGTAAAAAGCGATGTGCCCGATTACGCGGTTGTGGCCGGTGTGCCTGCAAGGCAGATAGGCTGGGCATGCAAGTGCGGTGTGCCGCTTAAGTTCAAGGGACAGGGAGAACAGGAGGCGGTGTGCGCCAACTGCCAGAGCCGGTACGCTCTTAAAGGCGGGGCGCTAAGAGCCGTCAGGGAAAATATATAGGACCTATCTCAAAATCGCTTCTGGCTGCAAGAGGCTGGAATCGCGGCATACGGCGTCATCAAAGAAAAACCGTCCTCAACGCAGCGTTGCTGCGCCTCCGGGCGGTTTCCCCTTTTTTCCTTGTCTGCCCCGATTCCATCACTCTTTCGCTTCAAAATCAATTTTTAGCCAGGTCCTAGAGATTTTTTATTTTTGCCCAACAAGCGGCGAGTTCCCTTTTATAAAGAGATTTTTTCCTCAGTTAGCCCTCCTGGATTCTGGAGGGTCCCGACGGGCATGTTGCTTTCAGGCAGGGCTTGCAATTAAAATTCTACATAAATTTATTTCAGGCATTTCAAAGAGGGGACTTGAGATCAAAATTTTTCCTATGGGCTGAAGGCCGTTTTTCTTCCAGTCGAAAGTCGCGGGGCCGTTTCGCGTGATTAAAAAAAAGTTCAGCTCCGGGATGAAATCTGCAGCAGGCGTTGCCTTGCTTGTTGTTTCAGACCTTTTTATCCTGGGCACGATAGTATTTTTCTCCGTGGCGATCAGAATCGGCCTGTTGCCGCGCATCTTCCATTCCACGCCGCCTTTTGAGTTCCAGCCCTCGAAGTATGGATGGATCTTTCCTTTATGGCTCATCGTGCTTGCATATAACGGCGCATATACAAAGAGATTTACCTTATGGGACGAGGTAAGGACGCTCTGGAAGACCACTTTCATTATCTCCGTTGCCGCTGTCACCCTGTTATTCATTGGCAAGGAAGGGGCATCGATCTCCAGGGCCCTTCTGTTCAGCGGCTGTTTTTTATCGCTGTTTTTTTTCCCTTTGATGAGGCTGGCAATGAAGCGGCTGATCTACTGGATGGGTTTTTTTAAAAGGAAGCTGCTCATTTTGGGATCGGGAGATGCGGCCCTATGGGCGTTCCGTGCCGTGCAGAAAGAGAAAAACCTGGGATACGATGTTGCCGGCTTTATTGGTGACGGTTCAGGCGGGGACGGCGAAACCGGCCATAACGGGGAACGCATAGAGGGCATCAAAGTGCATGGTTTCCTGGACAAAGCGCAAAGGTATATAGACAGGTGCAGCATCCATGATGTGATGATAGCTGTCCCGGACCTCAATAAGGACAGACTTGCAAACATCATAAACAGGGTGCAGCGCAAGGCGGAGAATACATTGTTCATGTCCGATATGTCCGCCGTGGCTGTCATGGGGGCGGAATTAAGGTATTTTGGCGGTCAGGAAGGCATCGTCATAGAGATAAAGAACAACCTGAGAAGGCTGCATAATTATATCCTCAAGAAGCTCTTCGACTACACGATCGGGCTTGCGCTTTCCGCAATCTTGCTGCTCCCTATCCTGGTTATTGCCCTGATAGTGAAGGCCACCTCCAGTGGGCCAGCCATATTCAAACAGCGCAGGATAAGCAAAAACGGTCGTGCATTCTGGTGCTACAAGTTCCGGACGATGTATGAGGACGCAGAGAAGCGGCTGGAAAACCTTTTCGAGAACGATCCTTCTGCAAGGCAGGAGTGGCAGACGTACAGGAAACTTAAGAATGACCCCAGGGTCACGGGTCTGGGAAGGTTCCTGCGCGCGACATCTCTCGATGAGCTGCCGCAGATATTCAACATGCTTAAGGGCGAAATGAGCTTCGTGGGGCCTAGGCCGGTTACCCAGGAAGAAATAGATATCTATTACAAGGAGAATGCGACCCTCTGTTTCAGCGTGCTGCCGGGCATAACAGGTCTGTGGCAGGTCAGCGGCAGGAACGAAATGGACTACGAAAACCGGGTCAAGCTTGACCTGTGGTATGTGAGGAACTGGAACATGTGGCTTGATATCGTAATTTTGCTGAAAACTGTGCGTGTGGTGCTTTCGGGAGAGGGCAGCAGGGATTTTTAGGAAAAACGATAAAAATTTGCTTTTCAAGAAACCTGCGCCCGGGCGCAGGTATTTCCCCGGGGCTGAATTTTTTTGCTGAGGATGAGGATAGCTGTAGTGCATGACTGGCTTGTCCAATGCGCCGGATCGGAGAAGGTCCTGGCGCAGATCCTCAAGCTTTATCCGGATGCCGACCTCTTCAGCCTGATTGATTTCCTCCCGGAAAGGGACCGCAGGGAATTCCTGATGGGGAAGAAGGCAAAAACCTCTTTTTTGCAAAAAATCCCGCTGGCCAAAAAGAAATACAGGATGCTGCTTCCACTGATGCCGCACGCCATAGAAGGGTTGGACCTGTCCTCCTATGGCCTCATAATATCCAGTTCACATGCGGTGGCAAAGGGCGTTCCCACCCGGAAGGACCAGGCTCACATATGCTATTGCCATACTCCTGTCCGTTACGCATGGGACATGCGGCGGCAATACCTGCGGGAAGCCGGCATGGACAAGGGATTTAAGGGGCTTGCCGCAAACCTCCTTCTGGATTACATCCGCAACTGGGACATAAGGTCCTCCAGCCGTGTGAGCCGGTTTGTTGCCAACTCGGCTTATATAGCGGAGAGAATAAAAAATGCCTACGGCAGGGAAAGCACGGTCGTTTATCCTCCGGTGGATATCGAGGGATTTAAGCTTCGCGAAAAAAAGGAGGACTTTTTTCTGGCTGCTTCAAGGCTTGTGCCTTATAAGAAAATGGACCTGATAGCGGAGGCTTTTTCGGAAATGGGCAGAAAGCTTGTGATCATAGGAGACGGCCCTGATTTCAAAAAGGTCAAAGACAAGGCAAAAGGGAACGTGCATCTGCTTGGCTATCAGGAAAATGATGTCCTGAAGGATCATCTCGGGCGGGCCCGTGCGCTCGTGTTCGCGGCGGAGGAGGATTTTGGGCTCCTGCCGGTAGAGGCGCAGGCGTGCGGCACGCCGGTGATCGCCTATGGCAGGGGGGGCGCGAAGGAAACCGTAATAGAGGGCAGAACGGGGGTTTTTTTCGTGGAGCAGTCCGTAAGCGGCCTGGTGCAGGCGGTTGAGGAGTTCGAAAGGGCGGAGAGCCGCTTTGACCTCAGAGAAATAAGGGCAAACGCCGAAAGGTTCGGAGCGGAGCGGTTCAGGAGGGAATTCAGGGAAGTTGTCGATGATTTTTTGCTTCTGACGGGCGCTGTCCCGGGCAAAAGGTAGCGAATGCCGCCCTCCCGCAAAAAA
>JAKAJM010000063.1 GCA_021813765.1 Nitrospirota bacterium | reverse complement strand
GATCTTCGGGATAGCCATCCGGCACGGGGACCATTCCGGGGGCGGCATAGGAAGGTGCGCCTGCCGCACCCGGCATCGAGAAGCCGGGTATGCCGGTGGCAGAAAAAGATGCCTGCGCAGGCCCGGCCTCCAAGGGCATGGCGACCGGCACCAGCACATGTTTTATGTCGTATACGCTGTCCCTGAGCTCGCGCTTGTACCTTACGTTTACCGGATAGCGCTCGATCCCTTCCACCGTGGTCGTCAGGTCCGCCCCGCCTATGGCGGACTGTATTATGTCCTGCACGTCCTCGACCGAAAGCCCGTACCTGGCGGCCTCCGCCCGGTTTACTTTTATATCCAGGAAATACCCCTGCGCCGCCCGTTCGGCATAGACGCTCCTTAAGCCGGGGGCCCCTTTCAGCCGGTCCTGTATCCGCTGTCCGATCGAGTCAATCACGTTCAGGTCCGGCCCAAGTATCTTTATCCCGAGGGGCGTCCTTATGCCTGTGGCCAGCATGTCTATGCGCGCCTTTATGGGCATGGTAAAGTCGTTTGAAACCCCGGGTATCTGGAGCTTCTCGTTCATCTGGTCCTCAAGCCTCCGGACCGTCATCCCCTTTGGCCACTGGTCCTCAGGCTTCAGGTTCACAACCGTCTCGAACATCTCAAGCGGGGCAGGGTCCGTGGCGGTGTCCGCCCTGCCCGCCTTCCCGAACACGCTTGCCACCTCCGGGAACTCCTTTAGCATCCTGTCCTCAAGCTGAAGAAGCCTTGAGGAGGTGCCCACTGATGCCCCGGGGAGGGTGACGGGCATATAGAGTATGGTGCCCTCGTAAAGCGGAGGCATGAACTCCGAGCCAAGCCTTTCATAAGGAATTACCGTAAGCCCAAGGATAACCACGGCAGCCAGTATGACCAGTTTTTTGTGCCGCAGGGCGGCATCCGCCACCGGATGATAGACCTTGTGCAGAAAGCGGCTCACCGGATTTGCATGCTCCGGCCTCACCTTCCCTCTTATGAAAAGGCCCATCAGCACAGGTGTGAGCGTTATGGCTATGAAGGAGGAAAATAGCATGGCGAAGGTCTTCGTGTAGGCCAGGGGCTTGAACAGCCTTCCCGCCTGCTGCCTGAGGGCAAAAACGGGCAGAAAGCCCGCCGTTATGACAAGCAGGGAGAAGAAAAGCGAGGGCCCCACCTCCTTGGCCGCCTCTATTATGACCTCAGCCCTGCCGCCAGGGCGACCTTGCAAATCCCACTCCTCAAGCTTCTTGTGGGCGTTCTCCACCATTATTATGGATGCGTCCACCATCGCGCCTATGGCTATGGCTATTCCGCTTAAGCTCATTATGTTGGAGGTTACGCCAAGGTAATACATGCAGATGAAGGCCATCAGTATGGCTATGGGTAGCGTAAGTATCACCACCAGGGCGCTTGGCAGGTGGAACAGGAACACCAGGCAGACAACGCTTACGGCAATTGAAAGCTTTATTATCTCGTCCTTCAGTGTGCCCACCGAGCGCCTGATGAGGTCCGACCTGTCGTATGTGGTTACTATCCTCACGCCTTTTGGCAGGCTTGGGGCTATGTCGGTTTTTATCTTCTGCTTTACCCGGTTTATTACGTTTGCCACGTTTTCCCCGAACCTTACGACGACTATGCCTCCCGCCACCTCGCCCTCTCCGTTAAGGTCGGCCAGGCCGCGCCTCATCTCCGGGCCAAGCTCCACTGTGGCCACGTCCTTCAGGTATATCGGGGTGCCGTCGCCGTTTGTACCCACTGGAATGTAGCGGAGGTCGTCAAGGTTTTTTATATATCCCCTGCCGCGCACCATGTATTCCCGTCCGGACATGTCAAGCACCCTGCCCTCCACATCCAGGTTGCTCCGCCTCACTGCCGAAAGCACGCTTGTCATCGGGATGTTATAGGCAAGGAGCTTGACGGGGTCCACGTTTACCTGGTATTGCTTCACGAACCCGCCGACGCTTGCCACCTCCGCCACCCCCGGGACGCTCTCCAGGGCAAGCTTTATGTTCCAGTCCTGTATCGTGCGCAACTGGGCCAGGTCGTGCTGTCCGGTGTCGTCCACCAGCGCGTACTCGAACCCCCAGCCCACCCCGGTTGCGTCTGGGCCAAGCTGCGGGCTGACCCCTGGCGGCAGTTTTGATTTCACGGACTGCAGATATTCAAGGACGCGGCTTCTGGCCCAGTAGATGTCCGTGCCGCCCTTGAATATCACGTAGACGAAAGAGGTCCCCAGGAAGGAAAACCCTCTTACCGCCTTCACATCGGGGGCGGCAAGGAGCGTTGAGGTTATGGGATAGGTGATCTGGTCTTCCACCAGGTCGGGGCTCCTGCCCGTCCATTTCGTATATACGATTACCTGGGTGTCGCTCAAGTCTGGCAGGGCATCCAGAGGGGTCCTCATCAGCGAGAGCGTTCCCCATACAATAAGGAAAATAAACAGGATGAAGACCATCAGCCTGTTTCTGGCGCTAAGCTCTATTATCTTGCGGATCACTCTGTCCAGGTTCCCCTATTCCATTTATTAAGACTCTTCAGGAATTTTTTTCCTGTGGGCAGATCAGGTTTCCGGGTAGCATAGGGTTTTTTGATATCTGCCCGGTCCTTGAGAAAGGGAGTAAGCGGCGGACAGATGCCAAATTGCCGCATCTTGACCATCGCTTGTCTCTTCGCCCTGAAGACACCCTGACGGGACCGTCTGCATACGCCCGTGAAAAAACCGCCCGGCCGAACGAAAGGGCCGGGCAGATACAACCATGACAAAAAAGTGCACCCGCACAAAAAAATTCCGAAGAGGCTTTATTAAAGGTCTCATAATAGATATTTTTCCGTGGTGCAGGGGCAAAGCCTCCGCGGTAGAAAGGAGTGGGAGGGCGGGAATCCATCTTCATTTTGTCACGCCCTCAAGCCTGGACTCAGAGTCTATCAGGAAAGTGCCCGCCGTGGCCACCCGGTCTCCAGGCTTAAGCCCGCTCAGCACCTCCACCATGGTATCGGTCTTGACACCCGTAGTGATCTGCCGCGGCTCGAAGTTGCCGCCGCCCCTGTCCACGTAAACTATCTGCCTTAAGCCCGTGTCTATGACCGCGCTTGCGGGGACGGCCAGCCTCTTGCCCAGGTCGCATTTGATCAGCACATCGGAATACATCTGCGGCTTTAATCTCATCCTTGGGTTGGGTATGGAAAATCTTACCTTTGCAGTCCTTGTCTGCCCTGACAAAGCCGGGTAGACGTAATCTATTCTGGCCCTGAACACGCGCCCCGGAAACGCCCCCAGGGTTATGTCCGCCCACCGCCCGGTCCCTACCAGGGAAAGGTCGTCCTCATAGACGTCGGCCAGTATCCAGACCCTGGAGAGGTCCGCCACGTTAAAAAGCGTCTGCCCCGGCTCTGCCTTAAGTCCGGCCACGGCATCTTTCTGGACTACATATCCGCTGACCGGGCTGTATATGGTCAGGTCCCGGATGGGCCTGCCGGTGGCCTCTATACGCTTTATCTCTCTCTCCGGGATGTCATAGAGCTTCAGCCTCTGCCTGGCGGCGGCGACCATCGAATCCGCATCGCCGGCCAGCATCCGGTTTATCCCCAAGGAACCAGCCGTATCGCCCTTATTCCCCCCGCCGTTTCCGGCCCACTTAAGCACGTTCAGGTATTCCTGCTGAGTGGCATAGAGCTCCGGGCTGTATATCTTTGCAAGCGGCTGCCCTTTCCTGACATACATCCCCGTGTAGTCCACGTATAGTTTATCTATCCAGCCTGCGACCTTGGTGTTCACCGTGGCAAGCCTGTCCTCGTCATATGTAACCACCCCCACCGTGCGGACCGTCTTTACCAGGGGCACTACTTTCACCGCGGTGGTGCTTACATTTATAAGCTGCCGCTTCGCGCGGGATATATGCACCGTGGGGGCCTCGGCGTTCTCATTGCCCCACCCGGAATCATCACCCCACCCCCCGCCGGAGCCCGAGTTTGAGTTTGCCGCAGCAGAGCTGTTTTGCAAGGCCGCAGTCTGCGCCTTTTGCGAAGCCGACCGTGTTTTTCCATGCCCTGCAGATCTAAAAAGAACGTAAGCGGCTGCGGCTATAGCCAGGATGAGTACGGTAAAAAAGATTTTTTTGATTTTGATTTTTTTACTTTCTTGCATGTTGCCCGCCCCTCATTGCGGGACCCTCCGTTATGTAAGCGGTCTTACCCGTCAGGGCCTCTATCCCTGCGATGGCCTTTTGCCTGCCGGTATACTGCTGCCAATAAGCAAACTCGTAATCAAGCAGCGACTTAAGCCTGTTTATGGCGGTAAGCGCAGTCACGTTGCCCGCAACGTAGCCTGATAGCGCCGCCTCGAAATCCTGATAGGTCTTCGGTATGAGCCCCTTTCTGTACAGGTCCATGAGGTTGCCGGCCGACTGCGCAACGGAAAAAAAGCCCTCCACATCGGACGCAATAGACAGCTTGCCGGCCTCAAGGTCCGCTTTGGCCTTTCTGAGAAGTGCCTGTGCCTCCAGGACCCCTTCCCGCTGCTTTGTCCTGTAATAAAGGGGGACGTTCACGGCAGTCACCAGGCTCCAGTCGTCCTTGTAAGGGCCGCCCTTCTTGTCAACGCCGCCCGTTACGGTGAAGTCCGGATAATACTGCTTCCTGGCAAGCGCGACCCCGGCCCTGGCCCCTTCCACCAGCTTCTGCTGCGCCTTTATCCGGGGGCTGCCGCTTATCGCAGCTCCCACCAGAGGGGCCGCGGAAGAGGCATCAAGCATGTAGCCCGTTTCTGCCGGCCTGCCAAGCGGGCTTCCGGCCGGCCTGCCAAGCACGGAATCCAGGCCGGCATCCGTGGCGGTTATTTTCTGCTCTATCTTCTCTTTTTTTTCAAGGAGGGTGTATTTTTCGGTCTGGGCCAGGATCACTTCCTCCTGGGGGGCAAGCCCGGCGGAGTAGCGGGCAAGCGCCGCTTTCTCAAGCTGGGTATAAAGACCGGCCCTCTGCCTTATGATGTCCAGGTCCTTGTAGTAAAGAAGCAGGTCGAAATACAGGTCTTTGACCTGCCGCGCTATCTTAAGCCTCAGGTCCTCGTAGGACTCCCCCGCATATTGGGCCTCCTTTCCGGCTATCTGACCCTTCAGGCCAAGCTTTCCGGGATAGGGAAAGGTCTGTGAAGCGGAAAACATCCACTGGGACATGATGGTATCTCCATAAGAATACCTGTCCCACCCCTCGTTCTGATAGCCCACGGCGACCATCGGATCGGGCAGGCTTTTCACCTGCGGGACCCTGTGCCTCTGCGCGGATACCAGGAATCCGTAGGCCGCAAGCTGCGGATTTTTTGCCATGGCCTCATTTATAAGATCGTTAAGCTCAAGCGGCTGGGGCGCTCCGGCCTCCGCATGCCCTTTTTGCCCCCCGGCCGGATTTTGAACCAATCCGGGGCTTTGCCCAGGCGGTGCGGCGCTCCGCGCCTTGGGCAAAAAGGACAAAAACAGAAACAAAAAAACCGGCAGCGCAACCCGGAAGATCGTTTTATCCGTGCCCCTGCCCGGCATTAATATCTGTCTTTATTCCGCATTGATATCAAATCTCATCGGCGGAAGGAGCCTGCCTGCCCGCTTCACCTTTACCATGATATGCCAACCGCCCGAGTTCTCCAGGTTCATCACCGCGCGGTACCCGGTGTCTGAACGCTTCGCGTCGGCATATCCCTTCATAAGAGGCATGGTCCCCATGGGCGGCATCATCCAGTAGACCCTTACCAGGGCGTCGGTAACGGGCCTGCCCGCCCGGTCAAATAAGCGGACCGTGACCACATTCCTGCCTGAGGCGGGGGTCCTGTCTGTCGTAACCTGCACCTTCAGGTCCCCCGCGTGCCCCGTCACGTTAATGCCGCTTGCGTAGGCAAGCCCGGCCATAAGCAATATGGCTGAAATGGCAAGCGCCGCTTTAAAGAGAATTTTCTTCATGCTATGCGCCCCCCTTTGTTTGTTAAATTGTCTGATAAATCAGCTTCACACACGCACGACAACAGCATACTGCGCAAGACAGGAAATTTTATCATTTCGCCTCCTCTAAAAGCTGTCTTTTTTAAAGGATACATCCACGATATTAAGAAGTTATGAAAGCCGCTTAAAGAAAAGAAAACTCATGTTTTCCTCGAAGCCACGTCCCGCGGGAGAAATGCTCCTTTTGTTTTTTATTTATAATAAATTATTGTATGGCCAGCAATTTTGTGCTCATCGTTGAAGATGACGTCAAGATCGCCAGGGTCCTCAAGGTATATCTTGAGCAGGCCGGCTACAGCGTGAGGGTCGCTTCAAACGGCCAGGAGGCCCTGGATGCCGCCATGGCGGAACGCCCGGCGGTTGTGATGCTGGACCTCATGCTGCCAGGCATGCAGGGAGAAGAGCTAATAGGGGAGATCAAGAAGCTTGGAGACATCCCCGTGATAATGGTGACAGCCAGGTCCGCGCCCGAAGAGCGGATTAAAGGGTTTGTTCTCGGGGCCGATGACTACATTGTGAAGCCCTTCAATCCCAGGGAGATGGTCTACAGAGTAAGGGCTGTGCTAAAGAGGGCCTGGGCAGCACAGGAAGCCCCGGAGGCCAAAAACGGGCCGGAAATGAGTTTCAACGGTGGGGCACTACGCATCGACGGGCCCAAATTCGAAGTAAAAAAACGAGACACCAGCGTAAACTTCACGCCCAGCGAATTCAGGATCCTGCTTGCGTTCGCACAGGCGCCGCATCTGGTCTTAACAAGAGAGAAGCTCATAGAAAAGGCCTTCGGCCACACGTTCGAGGGGTTCGACCGGACCATAGACGTACATATCAAGAACATAAGGCAGAAGATAGAGGACGACCCAAGGAACCCTTCGCTGATAATAACCGTGCACAGGTTGGGATACAAGTTCGTTGCGGAGCGGGATGTTCTTTAGGGGCCTCTGGTTTAAATTTTTCGTCCTCCTCATGTCGGTGGTCACGATCGCGCTGACCTCCTCTTTTGTGATAAGGCATCTCATGCTGCAGGACTTCAGACAGTATGAGGAAGGGCAGCTTGAGGACAGGGTCTACTGGGTAATGGCGGACCTGGAATCCTCATACGAAAAAAATTCCGCATGGAGCCGGCAGGACGCCGAGGGCGACGCAGTGCTTGCGCTGATGATGGGCCTCAGGGTCAGGCTTTTTGACAGCCATCGTGTCCTTGTCACCGATACGGACCAGGCACTTGAAAACCTTCACCCGGTTATAAAGAAAAAA
Source organism: Nitrospirota bacterium (assembly GCA_021813765.1). Lineage (GTDB taxonomy): Bacteria > Nitrospirota > Thermodesulfovibrionia > Thermodesulfovibrionales > JdFR-88 > JAKAEG01. Next base: position 7,819 of record JAKAJM010000063.1, on the reverse strand, counting down.
GTGCTTGCGGTCTCCGGCATGATGACAAAAAGGCGGTCCGGACGGCTTTTGCCTTATCCGCTTTTCTTAAACGGCAGGGAGATAGGCAGCCTGGAGGTCAGATTCCTCCGGCCCGAAAGAGAGGCCGTGTTTGTCAGGCGCTCGGACCTGTTCCGGCTGTTTTCGGTCATCGCCCTCGGCGGCATCGCATTCGTGCTCAGCATACTTTTTTCAAAGAGGCTGACAGACCCGCTGGAGAGGCTTGCCGCCGCAGCCCAGGGGATCATCGAAGGGGATCTGAGCGGCAGGGTAAAGGTCAAGGGTCATGACGAGGTGGCCAGGCTATCGGATACTTTCAACAGGGTGGCAAAGTTTCTCGAGACCCAGGAGGCTCTGAGGAAGAAGCTTCTGGGTAACATAAGCCATGAGATAAGGACGCCGCTTACCGCCATAAGAGGAGAGCTTGCTGGCATGATCGACGGGCTCCTTCCCGCCGACAAACAGCAGTTTCAGTCCCTCTATGATGAGACCTGCCGCCTCGAAAACCTGCTAGACGGGATAGAGGAGCTTTCAAGGGCCCAGGCGGGAGCGGTCTTTTTGCACAGGGACACCTTGAATGCATGGCAGATGCTTGAAAATGTTAAAAATATGTTCTCCGGGGTCTGCCTGGACAAGGGGGCCTCGCTGGAGATACATTGCAGCCGGGATATGGACATATACGCAGACCCTGAAAGGCTGAAGCAGATAATCGTAAACCTGGTGAGCAATGCCCTGAAGGCGGTGGAAAGCGGGGGGAAGGTGTCTGTGCAGGTCTCCAAGGGCGGCGGGGAGGCGTGCGTGGAGGTCCAGGATAACGGGTGCGGCATCGGAGGGGAGGATTTGCCATTTATTTTTGACAGATTTTACAGGACCTCCGAGGGTGGCATAGGCATAGGGCTTGCGGTCGTAAAAGAACTGGTCGACGCCCACGAGGGGCGAATAGAAGTAAAGAGCGAAAAAGGGGCCGGGACGTTGTTCAAGGTCTTTATCCCTCAAGGCCTGTGAACCGGCATTTCCTCTACATAACTCCTTTATATTTTGGAGTTATGATTGCCATATGGCGGTAAAAACAGAAAAGCGGATGTAAAAAATGAAAAAAGCGGCGGTCATTTTTTTTATTGCGGTCATTGTCCTTGCCGGCCTGGCCGTTGCCGGGTTCATCAGGCCCCCGATCAGATCAGGGCCCGTGCCGTCCTGCTGCCAGCCCGGGGGCAAATGCACATGCAGCCCTTTCGGGAGTTACTGCAAAGGGCGGCGATGGGGATGGTATGGGGCAAACAAGGCCGTTAAGTCCGCCGGGGAGGCCGAAGCGGCGATAAAGAGGTATTACTTTCCTGAGAAGGTCAACATAGCAAGGATCACGGGGAAAAGCACATTCTTTGAGGCCCAGGTGAAAGACAGCACTAACAGGCCGATAGACACCGTTATAGTGGACAAAAGGACCGGCAGGATAAGTTCGATTTACTGAAAAAACCAAAATAAAGCAAAAACCCTCCCGCCCGGGCTTCTTTCCCTGTCATTACCGGGCAAAGCAAAAAACCGAAATGTTAAAATCAAGGTTGTGAAAACAATTCATAAAAGCACACTGAAAGAGCTTGCCCTGGCAATGCTCATCAGCCTGCCCCTTCTTAATTTCATACTGATGATGGAGAAGGTGCTGAGGCTCTCCAGGCTTTTGTCCAGCGTAGGGGCAAGCCCTGGGGAGCTGCTGCTCATTATCCTCTATATACAGCCTGAGCTTATGCTCCTGACCCTTCCAATGGCCTTTCTTCTTTCGGTGCTCTATGTATATGGAAGGATGAACGCGGACAGCGAGCTGGTGGTCCTGAAATCAAGCGGGATGCCCTTCAGGCAGGTGGCCGTCCCGGTGTTCATTGTAGGGGTCGTTGCGGCTGCGCTAGGTTTTTTCGTGAGCTTTTATCTTGGCCCGGCAGGCAGAAAGGACGTGAGGCTTTCCATCTCCGAAACACTCAGGGAAAGGGCCCCTTACGCTATAGAGCCCGGGGTCTTCAATACCTTTATAAAAGACACCGTTATATATGCTGACGGCTCGAAGAACGGGGACCTCTCCGATGTCTTTATCTATGACGGCAGGAACCGGAAAAGGCCCCTTGTCATATACGCCAAAAAAGCAAGCATGAAGCTGGTTGACGAAGGCAGCAGCGCCATATTTTTCAACCTGAAAAAAGGCCTGGTCAGCCTGGAAAAAGGGCCAAGGCTTACCGAGATATTTTTTGACGAGTACCGGCTTGTCATGCCGCTTGACCTGGAAGGGCCGGGCGCAATGCGCGAAGAATTGACGCCCCGGGAGCTCCTGGCTGAGGCCGCAACCCAAAAAGGCCAGCAAAGGACAATCACCATGCTGCAGTTCTACCGCAGGTTCACCTTTCCCCTGTTCTCTCTTTCGATAATGCTACTGGCGCCGGCGCTTTCTCTGTATGCCGGGAAAAAGGCAAGGCTTGGGGGGCTTGCCATGGGCACTGCCGTATTTTCCGTCTATTATGCCCTCCTTATCTATTTTGAAAAACTGGCGCAAGCCGGAAAGATACCGCCCGCGGTTGGCGGATGGGCGCCCCTGCTCATCCTCTTTACCGTATCCGCCCTGGTATTCAGGAAGGTAGACGCTCGATGAAACTTTTAAAACGCCTGTATCTTAAGGAATTCCTGACGGCCTTTACGGTGGTGGTGCTGGGGCTTTCAGTGATGCTTGCCTGCTTTGACCTGATTAACGCTATGGAAAAGCTCAGGGCCAAAGGGACAGGGGGCCTGCTTTTGTACGCCCTGTTTGTGCTGCCCCAGTATGTTGTCTATACGATGCCGATGGCGGTGCTTTTTGCCGCCCTCTTCACGGTAGGCCACGCCGGTAAAAACAAGGAGACCGTCGCGGTGATGGCTGCCGGCGGCAGGATGCGCACTCTCTTCATGCCCCTTGCCATTGCCGGAGCGCTCCTTACGCTGGCAAGCTTCGGGCTGAGCCAGTTTACCGCGCCTGCCGCCATGCGGAAGGCAAAGGCCATGACCCATTCGGGAGTAACTTTCTTTCAGGAGGGGACCATCTGGACAAGGGCGGATGACGGGTCGCTGGTCCGCTTCAGCCTATACTCAAAGGAGCTGCGCTCGGCCAAAAAGGTGGACATATTCCAGTTCAAAAACGGGACGCTTTCCGGAAGGATCGAGGCGGACGGGGCAAAGTATGCCTCTGGGCGCTGGATACTTAAAAACGTAATGTTTTACGATTTCCTGCACTCAAAGACGGTGAAGTCAGCGCGGATGGAGATGCCGGGTCTCATAAGGCCCGAGTTTCTGAACAGACAGGTGCTCACTGCCGATGAAATGGGGATAACCGAGCTCTACCGGTATTCAAAGCGCCTCAAACAGGCCGGCATACGGAGCCTGAAGCTGGATGTGGACATGAACTCGAGGCTCGCCTACCCCATAGTGAATTTCTTTATGGTTCTTTTTGCTATAGCCATCTCCCTCAGGAGGGGGATGGGAGGCCTCGCGGCGGCATCCCTTGGAGTGGCCGTGAGCCTCTTGTACTGGCTGGTCTATACCTTCAGCCTGTCGCTTGGGTACTCCGGGCTCCTGTCCCCCTTCGCCGCCGCCTGGACCATACCCTTGTCCTTTGCGGTTTTTTCCCTGGCGCTTTTCATGAGGGTCAGCGATTAGCGGGGGTTAAAAAATGCACTCGACTATCTGCACGCCGGAGGAGGTGCCAAGCCTCGTGGCCCCGGCCTGAAGCAGCTCTATTGCGGCCTCCGCGGTGCGTATGCCCCCCGCGGCCTTGATCCCTGCCCGCCCCCTCATGATCTTTTTGAGGGCGGCAACGTCCTGGACGGTCGCCCCCTTTGGAGAGTAACCGGTGGAAGTCTTTATGAAGGAAGCCCCGGCGCTTAGGGCAGCAAGGGCTGCCTGCTCCATATCAGATGGGGTTTTAAGATATGAGGTCTCTATGATCACTTTGTGGACAAGTCCCTGGGTGGCCGCGATAACATCCGCTATATCCCTTTCCACGCCGCGCCAGTTCCCTTCCATCGCAAGGGGTATCGCCATCACTATATCTAGCTCGTCGGAGCCATCCTGCGCCGCCTTCATAGCCTCATAGACCTTTGCTGCCGGAGAGGCGCTGCCAAGGGGGAAGGCGATCACCGTGATTATCTTTATTTCCCCGCCCGGTTTCAGGGAATCGGCCGCCGTCCTGGCATTGGCCGTATGTATCGGGTTTACGCAGACGCCGTGAAACCCGTGAGCCCCGGCTTCGCGGCAGGCCTCAAGGACATCCTCAGCCGTTGCCGTAGGTTTTAATACGGACTGCTCTATCGCCGCCGCTACAGCCCGTTTTTCCATTTAAGATAACCGGAAAACCCGCTTCACTCTGTAAACCCCCATATGGAAGGCCCAGCGGCCCTGGTGTTCTCAACATAAGAGGCCGCCTCTTTCCTGTACTCGGCCATAAACATCTTGGTCACATCGCCCCCTCCGTGAAAAAAATCCCTCGCCCCCGTGCGCCCGATCAGGCGCGCTACGGGGACCACTTCCATTATCGTGCTGGTAATGAACGCCTCCGATGCGCCAAAGATGTCTTCCTCTTTGAACTCGCCCTCCACTACCTTCATGTCAAGCCTGCGGGCTATGGAGAGGACCACATCCCTGGTGATCCCTCTTAATATGCCGCAGGCGTCAGACGGTGTGCAAAGCGCGCCCCCGGCCACAAAAAAAATGTTGCTGGTGGTGCCCTCGGCCAGATGGCCCGCGTGGTTCAGCATGAGGGCCTCATGGGCGCCCGCCTTTTTGGCCTCTATCTTTGCCATGATATTGTTCAGGAAATTGAGGGATTTTATCTGAGGATCGAGGGCCTCCCTGAGGTTTCTCCTGGTATTTACCAGGGCCAGTGCCATGCCCTTTTCATAATAATCTCGGGGCGAAGGCTTCAGCTTGTCCGCAAAGACTAAAAAAGTGGGCCTGGAACAAAGCTCCGGGTCAAGCCCGATGGGGCCTTCCCCCCTGGAGACTGTGATCCGCAAGTAGGCGTCTTTATGCCCGCAGGCCTCAAGCGTCTCGAATATGGCAAGCTTTATCTGGCGCGGGCTTTTGGGCAGCTTCAGCTCTATGAGCGAGGCGGAGTTCCGGAGCCTCGAGATGTGCTCCTCCATCATGAAGACGACGCCGCTATAGACTCGCATCGTCTCATAAACGCCGTCCCCATAAAGAAAACCGTGGTCCAGCACCGAGACCCGCGCCTCCGAAGCCGCAACTACCCTGTCGTTCAGATATATGCCGGCAATGTCTTCCATTTTTGGGATAACGAAAAGCGAAAAAAAACAAAAACCTCCGCTTGTGATGATTTTAAAAGATTATATCATCAAAAGGCCGGGGCCATGGGCAGGAAATCCTGCAGGTTTCTTTCCTTTTTCTTCTAAAGCGTATTTTCGAGAAGTTTGTGGAGAGGAAAGCTTTTCAGATAGTAATAGAAGGTATCTACAGAGTAGGTGCTTACCGCGTTTTTGTTAAAAAGGAGCGAAAACTCCCTGTTCATTTCGCACTCCTTGAACCTGAGCGCCTTGAGCGTATTATGGGCAAGCTCCTTCCGCACCGCCCACCTGGAGACGATGGCCACGCCGATGCCGTTTTCAACGGCGTCCTTTATTGCCTCGGTGCTGCCAAGAATGGCGGAGCATGTCATGTCCTGCGGATAGATGCCGTGCTCCCCAAGATAATGCTCTATTATCTGCCTGGTGCCGGAGCCCTCTTCGCGGAACACAAAGGGCACCTTGAGCAGCTCAAGTATGGAAACCTCGCCCAGTTTCACCCAGTGGTGGCCGGCAGGTACGATCAGCGTAAGCTCGTCAGAGATCAGCTTTTCGGTCGTAAGCTTGTATTTTGTGACAGAGCCCTCGACAAGCCCCAGGTCTATTACCCCGCCTTTGAGCAGTTCCGTGATACGTTTTGTATTTCCCACGAGCAGATGAATCTTTATCTTCGGATGGACCTTCCGGAACTCGGCGATCACCCGCGGCAGAAGATAGTTGCCTATGGTGGTGCTGGCCCCGATCGTCATAGAACCCTTTACGAGCCCGGTTATGCCGCTTACGGCCCGCTCCGCGGCGTCATACTGGGAGAGTATGTCCTTTGCATATTTGTAAAGTATCTCGCCGGCCGGCGTCAGGCTCACGGTATTGGAAGAGCGGTCAAACAGTTTTGTCTCGAAGGTCTCTTCGAGGGTCTGTATCTGAAGACTCACCGCGGGCTGCGTAAGATGGATTATCTCCGAAGCCTTCGAAAAACTCTTCATCTCCGCAACGGTGCAGAATACTTTGAGCTTATGATCTTCCATGCCCATAAGTGAATTTTATTCTAAAATAAAAGTCCTCTATAATGCAAATGCCGAAAAAAGGCTGGACATCAGAAAATAAAAAAAGCGGTCCGGCCTCAATCCATGAGGGACGTGAGGCTTTTTAGTCCCCCGCCTTATCCGCTAGCTTGGGGAAGTAATTTTGAATTTAACCGGATTCCATCCCCGATGTCAAGCCTTAGGTCACGGGACGGAGGGTTTTTCTTAAGCAAAAAAGAGATGGAATTACCTGTTATAAGGCGGGTATATCCTTAAAGGTTTTTTGATATCAACAGGGGTTTCGGGGCCCGGCTGGTAGTGCTCCACATGTGCCGGGTAATTTTTTTTGGAAAGCACGTACCAGGGGCCTGTCCTGTTATGGCTGAAAAACCAGTCCCCTTCCCAGTAATAGTAATAAACGCTGCCATATAAATAGAGATTTCGGCCCGGCACAACCAGCACAGGCGGCAGGGGCCTGACGGCGGCTGCCAGGCTTGCTGGCGGCTTGCTCTCCACTATCGGCGGGCCGACCATCAGGCCGGCCGGAAGGGGCTGCATCAGTGATGCCTCGTTGTAGACCGGCTTTCTGGCCGCATAGGAGCATGCCCCGATCAGGGCCAGGGAAATGAAAAGAAATGCCAGCCAAGGTCTCATGCACAAATTGTATCATGGAAAAAACGCTTTTTTTCTTCTGTCCCGCCAGTTTTAAACTGAATATCCGTTCGGTCTTGAAAACAGTGGGTTTTTAATGTTTATAATTTTTCGAGGCCTGTTTTTACAGGAGCTGTTACCGCCAAATGATAATGTCCTATATTAACCAAATAGAAATGTCCTATAGAAGGGTTATGATTTCCTCTTTTGGAGGAGGAAATCGTGCCGGAAAGGGACATTATCATGATGAGCAGGCGGGAGCTGAAAAAGCTCAAGATAGTGCAGGATGCGATCTCAGGGCAGATCACGCAGGTAATGGCGGCGGAGGTTTTAAAGCTTTCAAGGAGGCAAGTAAGGCGGCTTGTAAGGGGGGTACGGACGGAAGGGGAAGCGGGCATAGTCCACAAGTCCAGGGGCAAACCGTCCAACCGGTTAATAGCGCCGGAAGTAAAGGCCAAGGCGCTTTCTGCGTATAAAGAAGTCTATATTGGTTTCGGTCCGACCCTTGCCATTGAAAAGCTCAAAGAACGTGAATGGATCGGGATAGGCAAAGAGACGCTCAGGAAATGGCTTATCGAAGAAGGACTTTGGGTCCGGGGAAAAAGGAAAGGGGCGCAGGGAGCGCAAGGAGTGCTTCGGACAGATGGTCCAGATGGACGGCAGCCATCATGACTGGCTCGAAGGCAGGGGGGCAAAGATGGTCCTCATGGGCTATATAGACGACGCCACCGGGAATGTGTTTGGCAGGTTTTATGATTACGAAGGCACGATTCCAGCCATGGACAGCTTCAAGCGATATATAAAGAAATACGGCCTTCC
>JAKAJM010000115.1 GCA_021813765.1 Nitrospirota bacterium | reverse complement strand
GGATACTGGTTGTTATCCGATGTTTATAAAGGGAAGAAGTTTGTCGATGGGGAGGCAAAGGACGCCTCAAGGGCACTCGAAAGGATGGCCGCCTAAATACTTTTTACACACCTATTGACATGAGCCCTGAGTCATAAATTCCTTTGCATAAAAGCCTTAGCTGTCATTCCGGAGGTTGTAATCCCGAATCCAGTGACGTTAAGCCCTTTACGGCAAAGCCGCTGGCCAGGGAGCGGCTAAAAACATGCCGGTATGACGAAAAACTGCAATACAACGCTCGCATTTTCGGGACAATGACCCAAAAACACTCCTAAACCAAATGTAAAGAAGCGTTGGACTCACCTCGCTAGTTGAAACGCGTGACCATGATGCCTATGAAGGGCATTTCCTTGGCGTAATCGCTGAAAAGCACCTGGGCGACCGCGCCGCCCGTTTCCTTCGTGCCATGGGCATGTATAAGGTATACCTTTCCATTCTGGCGGCTGAGTATCCCCATGTGCCCTATCACCTCGCCAACTACTCTCCTGGCGGGGTTTTTCACGAAAAAGACGATGTCTCCGCTTTTAAAAAGCCCCAGCGCCTTCCCGATACCATTTTTGGGGAGCACCTGTACTGAAAAGACTCCCCTCAGCATGAAGCGGCGCGAAGTTGGCACCTTCATCGTGCTTCCAAGGGTGGAGGTGATATTCCTGCCCCATTTGCCTGAAAGTATCATGTCCAGCCCGTACTGGTAGCGGTCGTCGTAATTGAGCACCTTTCCGTCCGGGGAAAGCCGCCCCACTGTTTTGAATCTCATGAGGAGGGCGAGCCTTTGGGCGCCTTCCGGCGTGCCCGCAAGGGCAAGCTCCACCGATCTGAAGACGTGATACATGCAGTCCACGCTGTCGTCGGCAACGATGGCCTTCCTGGTAACGTATGCGCCAAGCGGATCCCGGTCATAGGGGGTGCCAATGAACTGCCTGGCAAACCAGGCGATCCTCTGACCAAGGGACATATTCCTGGCGTTTGCCCGCGCGTAAAGCCCGGAAACGCTTTGTCCGCCCGCAAACGCATGGCTTGAAGCCGGTGATGCCAGAAAGAAAAGGCAGAAGACCGCAAGCAGGATGGCCGCCCTTGGCCTCCTGCTGGGAAAGGAAACCCCCGGGGCGGTTAAAAAAGGAAAAGACAAAAACCTCATGCGCTATTATAACCATCCCGGAGCATCTTTGAAAATCCCGAATATCATAGTAGTATTTGTAAGAAAGGGGTGCAAAAGATGGCGGCTGAGAATTCCAAAGGCGCGGACCCCGGGGGGCGCTTTGATTTCAGGGAGTGCAGGAAGATAATCATGGCCACCGGCAAGAAGGCAAGGAACCTTTCCGTGCTGGCCGAGCTTATCAGCCAGGCAAGCACAAACTCGATATACCATCATACATATGAATATTTTTTCAAGGGGCATGTGGTCGAATATACAAACGATTTTGCCCAGTGGGTGGGGGCGACGCTGGAGGCCAGGGTGCTTTCGGAAAACCTCTCGAACATAGACCCCTTCAGGCACGTGGCCTCTATTGATACCCTGAGGGAGGAACTGCTCGGGTCCATTTCCCGTTACATCAAGCGTTTCGGAGACCCGGGCAACGTGCTTCCCGGAGAGGAGTTCCATTTCGAGGAATCCATCACCGTGGTCTTCCCCGCGGGTTTCAGGGCGTCCAACCTGGCGGAGTTCCTTATGGCCATCCGCTCCGTGGACCAGCGCTCCATCTATTACCACTTCTATGAGGGCAGAAGCAGGGTGCAGGGGGGCGTGGACGACTTTTCAAAATGGGTGGAGGACACCCTGGGCAACCGGGAGCTGGCGATGGACTTCAGGAGCATAGACCCCTTCATGCACACCATTGAGGGCATCAGGTCCCATATCGCAGGCTACACGGAAAAAGCGCTGCAAGAGGAGATAGAGGTCGGTTAAAAGGTGTTAAGCCAATACCGTGGCATAGCCCCCAAGGGTCAGCTTGAGCTTTTAAAGATACTGGGCAGCAAGCTCTCGGGCCGGAGCATCCTGCATGTAAATTCCACGAAGGCCGGTGGAGGAGTGGCGGAGCTCCTGCACCGCATAATGCCGATAATGAACGGAATGGGGCTTGAGGGGCGATGGGAGGTCATCGAGGGGGACAACCGCTTCTTCGACATCACAAAAAAGATACATAATGCGCTTCAGGGAAACCCCGAGAAGTTCACCGGGGAGATGTGGGATTACCATTTCGAGATCAACAGGAAGAACGCCGCCAACCTGGACCTCGACGCGGAGTTCGTTTTCATTCACGACCCGCAGCCCGTCCCCCTGATAAAGTTCAGGAAAAACGGACACTGGATATGGCGTTGCCACATAGATATGTCTTCGCCGCAGCCCGACGTGGCAGACAGGGTAATGGGATACGCCAGCCAGTACGAGGCGGGCATATTCTCCGTGGCCAAGTTCGCCCTGCTGATGCCGCTGCCCGAGTTCATCGTTCTGCCCTCGATCGACCCGCTTAGCGACAAGAACAGGGAGCTTACTGCCGCCGAGATAGACGAGGTGGCCCGGAAATTCGATATCCCTTCCGACAGGCCGATGGTGCTCCAGGTGTCCAGGTTCGACCGGTTCAAGGACCCCATAGGTGTGATAAAGGCCTACCGCATGGTGAAAAAGTACAACGACTGCATATTGGTGCTTGCGGGAAGCCCTGCCAGGGACGACCCGGAAGGCGAAGAGGTCCTGTCCGAGGTGCAGAATTTCTCTGAGGGCGACCCGGACATAAGGATACTTCTGCTGCCTCCCTTCAGCGACAAGGAGATCAACGCCCTTCAGCGTCTGGCCACCATAGTGCTGCAAAAATCCCTTAAGGAAGGGTTCGGCCTTACCGTTTCGGAGGCCATGTGGAAGGGGAAGCCCGTCATTGGCGGCGCGGTAGGCGGCATACCGCACCAGATAGTCCATGGTGTAAACGGTTTTCTGGTCTATTCTGAGGAGGGGGCGGCCTTCAGGATAAGGCAGTTCCTGAACAATATTGAAATGCTCAACAGGATGGGGGATGCCGCCCGCGAGTATGTCCGGAACAATTTCCTCATCACAAGACAGGTTGGCGATTACCTGTCCATATGCCTGGGGGTGGAAAATGCGGGCAAGACGGTGATCGAGATAGGTTAGTGTGGCGTTTCAAAAATGACTGTCGATATAGGTTTACCTTATAGTTGCGTAAATTTAGCATGCGAAAGTCTTCAAAAAAAATGTTGCCAGCCTTCGGTTTGCAGGCTGATTTCCAGTACCGGCAGGAATTCACTGTCAGTGAACTCCTCCAGGCCGT
>JAKAJM010000062.1 GCA_021813765.1 Nitrospirota bacterium | reverse complement strand
TTTCGATATCTATGCCCACTATGACCGTGCGGACATCTTCATCCCCCGTGCCGGACAGTATCCTGGTGTCGGCGTAAGGGTTGGACAGGGACTCCAGGTCGAAGTACGCCCTGTCCTCTTCCTTCATGGCGTCGTAATCCTTCTTCCTGGAGGAAAGGGCCATGGAAACGGCATCCTTGCCCCTCGGGTCGTTTTCCATTCCCGCAGCAACGGCTTTTTCGTACAGCTCTTTCAGCCTCATTTGCCCCCCTTGCCGGACAGTGCGGCCCTGACCTTTTCTCCAACCAGCTTGCCGTCCGCCCCTTTAACTTTGGGCATGAGGACGCGCATGACCTTGCCCATATCCTGGGGGCCGCTTGCCCCGCTTTCGCTTATGGCCTGCCCGATAAGGCGGTCAAGCTCTTCCGGGGAAAGCTCCGGCGGCATATAGCCCTTCAGGACCTTGAGCTCGGCTTCCTCCTTCAGGGCAAGATCCTCCCTGCCCCCTTTCCTGAACTGCTCGACCGAATCCCTGCGCTGCTTGGAAAGGGTGGAGAGCACCGCTATGACATCGTCGTCCGAAAGCGGAGCGCCCTTTTCGATCTGCCTGTATTTGAGGGCGGACTTCACCATCCTCAGGGTCTCAAGCGTGAGCTTGTCAGACGCCTTCATGGCCGCCTTCAGATCGCTGTCGATCTTATCAGTCAGAGACATCGTTCATTTCCCTCCAAAAATAAAGAAAACCCTTATCTGGAAGGCCTTTGTTTTTTTGAGGCTTTTTTACGGGCCGCGATGGCCTTTTTCTTCTTCTTTACGCTAGGCTTGTCATAGAACTCGCGCTTTTTGACCTCCGAGATGATTCCTTCGCGGTCGCACTGCTTCTTGAACTTCTTGAGCGCGTTTTCAAGGGACTCCCCCTCGCCCACCCTTATGAAGGGCATGCCGTCATCAACTCCTTTCAACCCATTGGAATGAAATATAATTTATCAGGTAACAGCAATCGCAGTCAAGAACTATGTATCAAAAAAATAAAAAAAATCCCGGGCGTTCGGGGCCGGAGAGGGCCCTGACAGGGCTACCCGGCCTCCGGGAATATTGTCCTATAAACCTTTCTTATAGGTGTTTTTATTGACAAGAAACGGGGCAATTGTTATAGAGTTATATTTCATTACCCGCAGGGCGCGGGCTGATGCCGGGCCGCGCGGTTTTTTCAGGCGGCAGATGTGCAGGATTATTCCCTGGTTTATTTAAAGCTTCCGGGCGGCCTGACCGCCGGGAAGTCCAAAAAAATCCCTGGTGAAATGGAGGTGTGTCTGGATGAAACTGGGCGTTTTTGTCAGTGATTACAAGCTAGCCGTCGATACCCTGGACAGGATGAAGGGTGAAAATCTCGGGATCGTTCTTGTGCAAAACGGAGTCTATCATGCGGTGCTCAAGGAAGGCGGAAAGGAGTCTGCCCTCCTAGGGAAGACACCCAGGCTTTATGCCCTTTCGGAGGACCTGCAGACAAGGGGACTTAGGCCCGAGCAGGTGGACAAGCGGGTGAAGGTAGTGGATTACAGCGGACTGGTAGACGTCATCTTTAACGATTTTGAAAAAGTAGCCTGGCTCTAGGAGGACATAAGGAATGGGAGTTCTGACGATGGGCGTTTTCCCCGGGCTCGTAGGTTCGGGGTGTTATGATTTCGCGTTAAAGCTTGCCGGTGCGGCAGCCGATAAGGGGCACGTCGTGAACCTCTGGTTTTCCGGAAACGCAACGGTTTCCGTAAAGGCGCACCAGAAGCACCTGAAGGACTACTCGACCGGCGAGAAATACCTGGTCGAGCTTATGGAAAAGGGCGTGGAGATATGCACGTGCGAGGCCTGCACCGTGTCCAGAGGCATACAGAAGACCGAAAGCATAGCGAAGATACAGTGGAACGCGATGCACTGGTACCTGTCCAAGATCCACAGCGCCGACAGGGTCCTTCAAATAGGAGGTGAGTAGAATGGCAGATGTCAAATGCGCTTTCATAGTCCAGAGGCCGCAGTACAAGGGGGAGACTTCGAGGCTTGCCATGACGCACGCCCTCTCCTACCAGACCGTTGAGGTCCTGCTTGAAGACGGGGACACGGTAACTCCCTCCCTCTGCTTCGTGGGCGAGGGTATCCTCGGCATATCGAAGGGGCAGAACGCGATCGCCCCGTACGGGATCAACTCAAGCGAGCTTCACGCCAAGAACTGCCTCCTGGTGGACATGGACGTATATGTGTGCAAGGAGGACATGGAGAGGTTTGGAATAACGGAAGACCAGCTGCCCGATGCCGAAGACATGGGGGCCGAAAAAAAGATCAACGTCGTTCCGTTTGCCCAGATAGAAAAGATAATGGAAGAGGCAAAGCACGTCCTCTTCTTTTAGAGCGAAGAAGAAAAAAGACAAAAAAATATCCTCATAAAAACGAAAGGAGGAAACATCAATGGGCGAGCTAAGCAACACTACACCGACTGAAGTTCTGGACACGCTTGGAAGGGTGTGCCCCTATCCGCTGGTCCTGACCAAAAAGGCGATCGAGAAGCTCAAAGGGGGCGACATAATAAAAGTCCTCTGCGACGCTCCAGCATCCGCCGAAGACACGATACCCAGGTGGGCCGAGAAGCTGGGCTACGGGTTCGAGTCCAAAAAGCTGGAAGACAAGGGCTACTGGGAGCTCTACATACAGAAGAAGTAGAAAGAAGAAAAGAAAAGAAAAAGCTTCCCAAAGCAAATGAAAAGGGGAAACCAAAGGTTTCCCCTTTTTTATTTTGCTTTTTTCTTTCCTACATCTCGGTAATGGTAATGGCCTGAGAGGGGCAGACGCCTATGCAGCTTTCGCAGAAGACGCACTCCGAACCCTGGTGCGGATCGGACTTGCCCTCGGTCATCTTGAAGACCTCGTTGGGGCATATGCTTACGCATTCCTCGCAGCCCGTGCACTTCCCGTTATCAACGGACACGTTATACATATCATTCACCTCCTTGGATTCTTATTTTAAAAAAGTTTTCAGTTCTCAGGAAGCTTCTTTTCAAATCAAAAAACTAAAAAAAGATGACTTCCTGATCTGTCTCGAAACAGGGAAAGCATTTCAATATATTATCTGCAAACGGCCCTTTTTTGCAAACGCGCCCTTGAAAAAAACCGCCGGAAAACTATGTAAGATGAAGCGGGGCCCGGAAGGGCCCCGTTTCAGTTGCTTCCGCCTACGTATTCGGCTCGGAGTGGCACTTCCAGCACGGCAGGCTGACAGCCATGTAATTGTGGCACCTGTCGCAAAACTCCTTTTTGTTCGAATGGCAGTTCCAGCAGGTGTCCCACGCCATGTCGTACTTTTCCCCGGTCGAGCTCACGTACACGCAGCTCTTGCCGCTGAGCACCGTTTTCATCCAGCCCCTGAGCAGCTTCATGTGGTCCGCCCTCATGAATTCCCTGGACTCCACGCAATGCTTCACCGGCATCTTGTTTATGACCGGCGTATCCAGGGACGGGTTGGGATGGGGATTGGACTTGCCAACGCTGTAGTAGATGGGAAAAGTCACCAGTGCCAGAAAGATCACAAGGCCCGTTATTATCTTTCCGCCGTTATACATTGGCCTCACCTCCTGCTTTCTCGGTCACCGCCCGGGCCGATACGTTTGTCTGTTCCTCCGGAAGCGGCAGGGGCTCGCCCCTCAGGTCCGTCTCCCTCTTTTTCTCTCCTTTCATGACCAGGGCGTTGGCGACAAGCTCGTGCGTGCCGGCCACCGCAACCCCGGGCACCCAGTAATTCATGGAGGCCGTCAGGGTCGCCCTGTCTATGGCGCAGATGTTCGCCAGCATGTTGACGCCGTGCTTGTCATGCACGTACTTTACTGCGTTTGCCCTGGGCAGCCCGCCCCTCAGGCGCAGCTCCATGTCTTCGCCGGCGTTCAGTCCGGAGCCGCTGCCGCAACAGAATGTCTGCTCTCTTATGGTCTCCCTTGGCATCTCATGGAAATTCCGGCACACGTTCTTAAGCACGTACCGCGGCTCCTCGAGCAACCCCATGCCCCTGGACGTATTGCAGGAGTCGTGGAACGTGACCTTGAGGTGGTCGTTCCTGGAGGGGTCCAGTTTCAGCTTGCCGTGCTTCATCAGGTCCGCCGTAAACTCGATGATGTGGGTCATCTTTGTGGCCCTGGCGTTGTCGAAGACCGTGCCCGTTATGGGGGATTTTGGGACCTCAAGGAAGTCGGCCGGTCCGTTCCATGTGTTCATGTACTGGTGCACGAGCCTCCACATATGCCCGCACTCCCCGCCCAGTATCCATTTCACCCCGAGCCTCTTGGCCTCCGCGTAAATCTTGGCGTTCAGCCTCTTTGCCATCTCGTTTGAGGTGAAAAACCCGAAGTTGCCGCCTTCCGAGGCGTATGTGCTCCAGGTATAATCGAGCCCCAGCTCGTGGAAGAGCATAAGGTAACCCATGCAGGTGTATACGCCAGGGTCCCCGAAGAGGTCTCCGGAGGGTGTCACGAAAAGTATCTCGGCCCCTTTCCTGTTGAAGGTAGGGTTTATGCGGATGCCGGTGAGCGTCTCGATGTCATCCACCATGAACTCTATGTTGCTCACTATCGTCTGCGGTTCCAGGCCCAGGTGGTTGCCTTTCATGAAGCAGTTGGAGACCGGCCCCTGTATCCATTCGATGTTCAAGCCCAGGAGGTTCAGAAGCTCCCTGCCCGCTATCGTAATCTCCGCATGGTCTATGCCGTAGGGGCAGAATACGGAGCAGCGGCGGCATTCCGTGCACTGGAAGAAGTAGGTCCACCATTCCTTGAGCACCTGCAGATCCATCTCCCTTGCGCCGGCCAGCTTGCCGAACATCTTCCCGCCTGTGGTAAAGTACTTCCTGTAGACGCTCCTCATGAGCTCGCCCCTTACCACGGGCATGTTCTTTGGGTCTCCGGTGCCTATGTAGAAGTGGCACTTGTCCGCGCAGGCCCCGCATCTGACGCATATGTCCAGGAATAGCCGCAGCGAGCGGTATTTGTCCAGCCTCTCGCGCAGCCCCTCGATGAGTATCTCCTGCCAGTTTTCCGGCAGTTTCCAGTCCTCCTCCGCGGGGTTCCAGTCCCTGGCGTTGGGCATGCCCACGACGTTCATGCTCTTGGCCTTCGCGCCCCAGCAGAACATTCCGGGCTTTATCTGTGTAGGGGTGTCCATCCAGAAGGTTTTTGGCGCCTTGTAACTTATGCTCTGCAACAGATCTTCTTTCTTGGGTTCCTTCGCCATGTCTACTCCCTTTCCACCGGCACGCCGGCCATTTTCATTTTCTCCCGGAAGTCGTTCTCATATTCCTCATAAGTATGCACCTTCACGGGATAATTCCATGGGTTCACATGCCGCACCACACGGCTGTTGTTGGACAGGTTCCTGGTGGGGCTCAGAAACACGCCGGGGGCGTGCACGAGCTTGCTCCACGGGAAATAGGCGAAAAGCGTGCTGATAAGAAGCAGGTGCACATAGAATATCGTGCCTATCCCGCTTACCGCCGCAGGGTGGAGACTGACAAGCCCCATAACGAGCTCTTTGACGCCTACAACGTCCACCCTGAAGAATTTCAGATATCTCATGAGCACGCCCGAACACCCGATTCCAAGCAGCAGAAAGAGCGGGAAGAAGTCCGCCGGAAGGGTTATGGCCTTCACCTGGGACAGTGTGACCCTGCGCAAAAAGAGGAAGGTCACGGCAGCCAGGAATATCACGTCGGTTATGTAAAGCGCGGGCACACCCCAGTTAAGAATGCTGTCCAGGTGCTCAAGCCCCTGGACGGGCGCTGGCACGCTCTGGAAAAAGAACCTGAGATGCCTGACCACTATGAGCAGGAAAGACCAGTGGAACGCCATGCCCCCCAGCCAGAGCCACGGGGCCCAGCTGTACGAAAGATATTCACCTTTCATCTTCGTCTTGCGGTTTTTGAAAAGAGAACGGAACAAAAAGACCTCAAGAAGCATCCTCGCCACGACCCCGCCCGTGCCCGAGGGGTTTTCTATGCCGTTTGGTTTTATCCACGGCAGAGATTTCTGCTGCCCGCAGGTGGTGGGGATATGGAACGGCACGGGTGTCTTGCCCCACTTGACCACCCGGTAGACAAACCCCAAAAGGAAAACAGCCGCGGCGGCGTAAGGCACTGCAACGCCGAACACAAAATACAGGCCGGCGGCCTTTACACCCACGACGGCAAGCAAAACCAGAAACACTACAGCCAGAAAAGGCAGAAGCGCTTTCATCCCCTTATCTCGTCCTCCTTTGCTTAATTTTTATGTTCCTCCCCGTGCTCTTCCTCTTTTTTCTCGACCAGCAGGTTTGCCTGCTGCAGGAGCCTGAATGTTTGGTTGCGGACCTCGGCCGCCTTGATCTCGTATATCTTCTCCCTGCACTGCATGTAGAAATCGAAGGCGCCCAGGGCAAGCCTGTCCACCAGCGTGTCGAACTCCGTCATCTGCCTGTAAAAATCCTCTCCACAGCCTGCCCCCGATGCCTCAGCCTCTTCCCTTGCCGCCTTTTTGAGCGAAAAGATGAACGCAAGCGCGCCGGAGGCGGTGAATTCCTGCACCGCCCTCACCTTTATGATGTTCTCCAGGAACTCCCCAAGGCCGCCCTCGGGGGCCTGCCCTGCGCCTCCCATATGGCGGATGAGCTCATCGTAGACCGCCCCCAGGCTGTCCGATATTATTCTTCCCACAGGATTGGTAAAACGGTTTTCCACGGACCTGAGCATCTCAGCGGTCTGGGAGGGGTAGGTCTCAAGCACATAATCAAGCCATCTTTTGAGGACGGCCGGGCGCTTTTCCTTCAGAAAGCCTTTCAGGTCCATAGCTGCCCCGAACCGCTTTTGGAATTCAATGAAAGCAAAATGGTCAAATCAAAAACACCTTCTTCGTGAAAAAGGGCGCGGGAATACGGTCTTTTCCATCTGCCGTCTTCCCGCGCTCTCAAAATAAATTAAAGAGGCTTCTACACGCACCCGGTGGGTTTCGGAAGCCCGGCGTAAAGGCAAGCCTGCTTTGCGGGACCCGCTGGATACAGCTGATAAAGATACTTGGTGTTGCCCTTCTCCGGGCCCATGGATTTAGCGATCTCCTTCACGAGTATCTTTATCATCGGAGCGATCTGGTACTTAGCGTAGTAGTCCCTGAGAAAGTTGATCACTTCCCAGTGGGCCTCCGTAAGGGTCATGCCGTCGCGTTCTGCCAGATGGTTGGCAAGCTCAGGCGTCCAGTCACCCAGGTTCAAAAGATAACCGTCCTCGTCCAATTCAATCTGTTTGCCCTGGAATTCAATGGTTGGCATTTCTTCCTCCTTAGTTTTACTAATGATTATAAACTTTTTCCGGGATTTTTTAAAACAGTCGTAAACACTAATATATGACCGGACATATCGTCAAATAAAAAATTTTAATTTTGCATTTAGCCTAACTTATATAATTGAAAAACCCGGGAATAAGCATGGATTATCACCGTTTTCATCAGATGCGCCTCCTCCCCGCCGGCGCCACTTCCGGGGCTTTCCGGCCCGCCGCATTTGACTTTTATGCAAAAGTATAATTTAAAATAATGCTTATGGAAACTAACCCTATACAGATGGTTCTTGAGGCCAGCTTGCTGGTGAAACTGGTCGTATTGCTGCTTCTTACCTTCTCGGTCGTGTCCTGGGCGATAATAATCTTCAAATTCCAGTACATGTCCAGGCTGGAAAAGCAGAACCGGATATTCATAAGGGCGCTCGACGCCGGGGATGCCAGGGGGGCGCTTGCGCAGGCCAAGGCCCTGGACACGAGCCCCTCGGCAAGCCTTTACAGGAACGTGTTTCACGAGGCTGGGTCCAGACAGCGGCTGAAACGGGCCATGGACCGGCAGGAGGTCATCGAGGCCGGGAAGATCGAAAAATATGTGAACTTCCTTGCGACCACCGGCTCGACCACCCCGTTCATAGGCCTTTTCGGGACGGTCTGGGGAATAGTGAACGCTTTCAGGGGCATAGGCTTCAAGGGCAGCGCGTCGCTTGCGGTGGTGGCCCCGGGCATTTCAGAGGCCCTGATAACGACCGCGTTCGGGCTTGTGGCGGCTATCCCCGCGGTCATAGCCTACAACTATTTCGTGGGCAGGACCAGGCGGGCCATCCAGGAGATGGAAAGCCTCTCGCCGGAGATAGAGGCGGTCCTGACAGGCGCAAACCGTGACCAGTGAGAGGCCGGGCCGCGGCAGCCTTTCCGAGATAAACGTCACGCCACTTGTTGACGTAATGCTGGTCCTGCTGGTCATCTTCATGGTGACCGCCCCGCTCATGAAGCAGGGGGTGGACGTCAACCTCCCGCAGGCCAAGGGCAGGTCCCTGCCTGATGAGGGTCCGATAACGATAAACATAAAGAGGGACGGGAGCCTCTATATGAAGGGTGCCAGGCTTTCCACCCGGCAGATGGAGGCCAGGCTCGGCATGCTGAGCAAGGTGAACCCGGACGTGTACCTGGAGGCCGACAAGAACGTCTCCTACGGAAGGGTCGCGCAGGTAATGGGCGAAATAAAGGCTGCCGGGATCCAGAAACTGGGCATTGTCACCTTGCCTCCGAACAACAGACAATAGGCAAACAAAAAAGCCTGGATGACTTTTGAAAAAACGATCTTCCTTTCGGTGCTGTTCCACGCGGTCGTTCTGACCGCCCTTACCATAACGCTCAAAAAACCCTTTATCATACCAAAACCGTTCGAGGTATCCCTGGTCTCGCCGTACACGGGCCGGTTAAAAAACAGGGAGACAAACAGCGCCGCCCCCGAGCAGCCAAAGGTGCAGCAGAGAGCAAAGGCCGTGCCCGCCCAGACCAGGGAAAAGAGGTCCGATATGGCCATGGAGCCCGGGAGAAGGACGGCGCAATCCCCGCATGAAGACAACCTGATACAACAGGAACTCGCAAAAATACAGCAGCAGGTGGATATAAACCAGGGCTTGTCACAGGTTGAAAGCAGGGTCAAAAAGCTGAGCCAAAATCTGACCATAACCAAAAAAGAGAAAAAACCCGCCCCCGGCGGAGGGGTAGCCTCGGGCAACGGCTCCAGCACCCCGCTTCAGGCGTACGAAAGCATGCTGGTTGAGCGTATCTGGTCAAACTGGTATTTCCCCGACCAGAGGACCCACGGCATACAGGCCGTCGTCACGATAGACGTGCTTGCCGATGGCACCATAGTTTACAAGGGGTTTGAGAAGCACTCCGGAAGCAGTCTCCTGGACAGCTCCGCAGTGAGGGCAATCCAAAGGGCGGGCAAGGTGCCGCCGCCGCCGTATCCCCTTGAGGTAGGGGTCATCTTCAACCCAGACTAAAAAGACAAGGAGGCAATTCCGGCTGTCCAAATAAAAAATGCCATGAAAGAAAAAAAACAAAAACCGGAAAACAGAAACGGTAACAAAAAGAAAAAGAACTTTCCCCTGGTCCGCTCTATGGCAATTGCGCTTTTTGCATTCCTATCCCTCTCCCTGGCCGGACAGGCGCAGGCAAAGATATACCTGGACATCAGCAATCCAAACAGAAAGGTCCCCATTGCAATCAGTCCCCTGTCGGGCCTTGGCGGGACCGAGATAGCTAAGGTGGTCCAGGAGGACCTGGACTATACCGGCCTTTTCCTGTTCCTTGACCCAAAGGGTTTCAGCGAGGCCCCATACCAGCCCTTCAACCGCGCGGACTGGCTTCCGGCCGGGGTTTCTTTTGTGCTCAAGGGCACGGTGAATTTCACGCCGGAGGGCGAGCTGCAGGTCTCCACCACCTTGTACGACGTCGGCTCCGGAGACCCTGTGCTGAGCAAGACCTACAGCGCCCCCGAGGACCTTCTCAGGCCGCTTGCCCATTCCATCTCGGAAGACGTCTACCAGGCGCTTACCGGCCTGAAGGGCCCGTTCACAAGCAGGCTTGCTTTTGTAACCATAAGGAGAGGCAAAAAGGACATCGCGGTCTCGGACTGGGACACCAGGCGTGCGCGCTTCCTGGGGCTTGATGAAGGGATACTCCTGCCCCCCAGATGGACCAGGGACGGAAGGTCGCTGATCTATACGGCCCAGCGCGGCATGACCTGGGGCATATACAAGCTTGACCTGGCCAAGGCTAGGGAAAGCGTTGTCTTCAGGGCTCCGGGCACGAACCTGGCCGGGGATATCGACGCGGCCGGGGACGTGGTCTTCTCTTCTTCCTTCAGGGGAAACCCTAACCTCTATGAAAAAATGGCCGGCGGCAAACTGGTAAGGCTGACCCATTCCCTGGGGATAGACGTTTCCCCCGTCTTCTCTCCGGACAGCAAAAAGATAGCATTCGTCTCCGACAGGAGCGGAAGCCCTCAGATTTACATCATGGATTCCGATGGCTATAATATCTCGAGGGTCACGTTCTCGGGTGACTACAACACCTCTCCGGCATGGTCGCCTGACGGGAAAAGGATAGTTTTCGTGGGAAGGTACAACGGGATCAGCCAGATATTCACCGTCAAAACCGACGGGTCGGACCAGATGCTCCTTACGGACCAGGGCGCCAACGAAGAGCCCTGCTTCTCGCCAGACGGCAGCATGATCGCCTTCGCCTCGAACAGGGACGGGCACAAAGCCATCTACGTCATGCAGGCAAACGGCCAGCACCAGAGACGGTTGAGCCCGCGCGGCATAACCGCTTACGGCCCAAGATGGAGCTATCAATAGAAATTCAATAAATTTTATTTTTTTCATTTTCCGGAAGGAGGCAAAATGGGGAGAGAGAACAAAAAAGAAAAGAAGGCAGCACGTTTTCCTGGAAAAATTTATCTGCCAGCGCTGGCCCTTCTTTGCGCGGCTTCACTGACTGCGGGCTGCGCAAACAATGAGGCGCAGATGCAGGCGGACATAAGCGAGCTCCAGAACCAGACCTACTCGCTTCAGGCACAGGTAGACAAAATGAGCACCAGTATGGAGGCGTCCCAGAAAAAGCTTTCATCCAAAAGCGCGTCCGAGCTGCACACGATAAGGTCCTCGCAAGCCGGAGTGGTGGACCAGTTGTCGACCATGCAGAGCGACCTGAACGACATCAGGGGCAGCCTGCAGGAGCAGAAGCACCTTGATCAGAAATTTTTCGCCGACCAGTCGTCCCAGACGTCCGGACTTGAGAAGCAGGTGGAGCAGCAGCAGGCGGTGCTCGATTCGCTGGGCAGCCGCCTCACGAAGCTGGAAACCCAGTTTCAGGCACAATCAAAGCAGTTCCAGGCAACCCAGACGGCGCAGGCGGCGCAGGCAAATCAGCAGGAGCAAAAAGCAGCACAGACGCCCCAGTCCGCATACGACAGCGCATACGCCATCTACCAGAACGGAAAGTACGGCAGCGCCAGGAAAGCGTTCAAGGCCTTTCTGGCCAAGTTCCCTGACGACCCGCTTGCCGGAAACGCACAGTTCTGGGTAGCCGAGAGCTACTTCACCCAGAAGGAATACGATCTGGCCATTCTGGCATATGAAAAGGTCATAAAACACTACCCCAAAAACGTAAAGGTGCCCAACGCCCTGCTGCACCAGGGTATTTCCTTTCTGCGGACGCACGACCCAAAAGTGGCGGCCGCCCTTTTCAAACGTGTGATCGAAAAATATCCCAGGAGCCGCGAGGCAAAGACCGCCAAGGCGCTGATCAAAAAGGTGAAGAGATCAAGGGGATAAAGGCGAAAAAGAAAAAGGAGGCGCTCACCCATCTGGACGCGAAGGGCAAGGCCCGGATGGTGGACGTAAGCGGAAAGCCCGTCACCGCCAGGCTGGCTGTTGCGCGCGCCTCCGTCCTTTTAAGCAAGGAGAGCATCCGGCTTATAAGGGAGGGTGGCATGCCAAAGGGAGACGTTCAGGCGGCCGCCCGGATCGCGGGGATAATGGCCGCTAAAAAGACCCCGGAGCTTATACCGCTTTGTCATCCCCTGGCAATCTCGCAGGCCGCCGTGGACATCTGGCTGGACGAAGATAAAAATTCCGTAGAGATAGAGTCCTCGGTGAAGACAACGGACAAGACCGGGGTAGAGATGGAGGCGCTTGTGGCCGCCTCTGTTGCCGCCCTTACCATCTATGACATGTGCAAGGCGGTGGACAAGGGGGCGGTGATACAGGAAGTCATGCTCATGAACAAAAGCGGCGGCAAAAGCGGGGTTTTCAAAAGGGCAGGGAAAGGTTTTTTAAAAGGCCGGGGACAGACCCCTGGCGTTAAAAAAATAAAATAAACCAAAAAGAACCTGCGGGAATTTTCTGCGGGTCTTTACATAACAAAAATCGGTCATATCCGGCGATAGCCGCCCGAATCTACATCGTTATCATCAGCAGCGAAAAAAAACTTTCCTGATAGAATAAAAGAGAAAGAAAAAAAGAAGAAAAAAGAAAAGATGTTTTCGACCGGCAGGACAGAGGGTTTTTTCGGGATCGTCTCCGGGTTCACTCCCAGGGGCGACCAGCCAAAGGCCATTGAGCAGCTCGTCAGAGGCCTGCGCGAAGGCAGGCGGCACCAGGTGCTTCTGGGCGTGACTGGCTCAGGAAAGACCTTCACCATTGCAAACGTGGTGGCCAAATACGGCAGGCCATGCCTGGTGATGGCCCACAACAAGACCCTTGCCGCCCAGCTCTACGGGGAGCTCAAGGAGATATTCCCTGAAAACAGCGTGGAATACTTCGTAAGCTACTACGACTATTACCAGCCGGAGGCCTATCTGCCGGCCTCGGACACATACATAGAAAAAGACTCCGCTATAAACGACGACATAGACAGGCTGAGGCACTCGGCGACCAGGGCGGTCCTCCAGAGGAGGGACGTCATCGTTGTGGCCTCCGTGTCCTGCATATACGGCATAGGCTCCCCGGAGGACTACATGGCGATGCACCTTGTCCTTGAGGAGGGCATGCATACGGAGCGAAACGCCGTCCTTAAAAGGCTTGTCGAGATGCAGTACGCGCGGGCCGAGCTCGAGTTCACAAGGGGGAGCTTCAGGGCAAGGGGAGACATCGTGGAGGTCTTTCCGTCCTTTTCTTCGGACAAGGCGCTGAGGGTGGAGTTCTTCGGGGATGACATAGACGCCCTCTGGGAGTTCGACCCTTTAACCGGCAACAAGCTCCGCAGGTACTCAAAGTTCGCCCTCTTCCCGAACAGCCACTGGATAACTCCCCGGGAAAGGCTCGTCCCGGCCCTGGCCGCAATAGAGGACGAGCTGCGCGAGCGCATCCAGTTTTTTAGCAGGATGGGCAAGAAGGTCGAGGCCCAGAGGATCGAGCAGAGGACGCTTTTCGACCTGGAGATGCTCAAGGAGTTTGGCTACTGCCACGGCATAGAAAACTACTCCAGACACTTAAGCGGCAGGCTCCCCGGCGAGCCTCCTTACACTCTGCTGGATTATTTCCCGGACGATTACATAATGGTCCTGGACGAATCTCACGCCACGGTGCCCCAGATAGGCGGGATGTACGAGGGCGACCGCTCAAGGAAACAGACCCTCGTGGATTTTGGCTTCAGGCTGCCCTCCGCGCTGGACAACCGCCCCCTGACCTTCAGCGAGTTCGAACACCGGCAGAAGCAGACCATTTACGTCTCGGCCACCCCCGCGGACTACGAGCTCAGAAAGTCCGGCGGAGCGGTGGTGGAGCAGATCGTGAGGCCCACAGGCCTTCTTGACCCAAAGATCGTCGTAAGGCCTGCCTCAGGCCAGGTGGACGACCTTTTGGGAGAGATCAGAAAAAGGAGCAGGAGCGGGGAGCGCACCCTTGTGACCGCGCTGACAAAGAAGATGGCCGAGGATCTTACAGACCATTACACTCAGATCGGCATCAAGGCCCGTTATCTGCACTCGGACATAGACACACTGGAGCGCATCGAGATATTGAGGGACCTGCGCATGGGCATATTCGATGTGCTCATAGGCGTGAACCTCCTTAGGGAGGGGCTTGACCTGCCGGAGGTCTCGCTGGTTGCGATAATGGATGCAGACAAGGAGGGGTTTTTGCGCTCGGAGCGCTCCCTCATCCAGACGGCCGGCAGGGCGGCCAGGAACCTGAACGGAGAGGTAGTCCTGTATGCGGACCGCGTGACCGCCTCCATGCAAAAGGCCATTGACGAGACGGAAAGGAGGCGGCGCATCCAGGAGGAGTACAACAGGGCAAACGGCATAACGCCGCAGACTGTGAAATCCAAGATAAAAGACATCCTGGGCAGCATATACGAACAGGACTATTTTACCGTCCGGGAGGAGCCGGAGGTTGAATACGAGGCATTGAGCGAAAAGGACCTTGCTGCCCTGGAAAAGGAGATGAAGGCGGCTGCGTCGAAGCTTGAGTTCGAGAAGGCCGCGGCACTGCGGGACAAGATCAAAAAAATGAGGCAGATGATGCTGGAGGTCGGGTACAAGGAGAAGCCGGCCAAGGCAAAGACCGGTGCCGGAAGGAGCGCAAAAGGCGCTTCCACTGAGGCGAAAAACGCACGCCGGAGGTCCGGGGCCGGGCTCCTCCAACGTAAAAGAAAAAAGGAATAAGGGCCTTTTTCCCTGCCTGTCCTAGCCGCTCATGGCCTGTGCAGCAGGCCGCCAAGCGTGTCCCTGAGCACCTCTATTGTGTAGGGTTTACCCAGGGACGCCGAAAACCCGTATGCCCGGTAATTGGAAATAACGGAATTGTCCGAGTATCCGCTTGACACGATTATTTTGATCTCCGGGTCTATCTCCGCAAGCCTGGCCGCAACCTGCGCTCCCCCCATGCCTCCCTTGACGGTGAGGTCCAGGATGGCGGCATGGAAGGGGCTCCCGCTCCTTATAGCCTCTTTCAGTTTCTCTATGGCCTCCTCACCGTTTTCGGTGCATACAGCCTCGTGTCCCAGGGCCTCAAGCATCTGCGCGGCAACATCGCGGACCAGCTCCTCGTCATCCATTACAAGGACCTTCCCGTTGCGCCAGGACGCGGCGGATGCCGGCCGGAAAGTCTCTTCAGCCTGATCGGCGCATGCGGGCAGGTAGATGGAAAAAGTGCTTCCCTTGCCTTCTTCCGACATCACATCTATCATCCCGCCGTGGTTTTTGATTATCGAATAGGAGGTGGCAAGCCCCAGGCCGCTCCCCTTTTGCTTGGTCGTAAAATACGGATCGAATATCCTTGAAAGACACTGTTTGGGTATGCCCACCCCGGCATCCTCAATGACTATGGAGATGAATTTCCCCTCCCCGCCTGCGCCCCTTTCCCCGGCCCTCACGTTGCTTACTGAGATGTCCACAGGCCCTCCGTCCGGCATCGCCTCGCTGGCGTTAAGCACCAGGTTCTGGACCACCTGCGCTATCTGCCCCTCATCGGCCTCCACAGGCCAGACGTCCTCATCGTATGTAAGCCGGTCATAGGAGCGTGAGCCGCTCAGGGCGAATTTCACGGCGCTCTGGACTACAGGAAGGATGCCGAGCCTCTTTTTTGCCGGTTTTCCGCCCTTCGAGAACGTAAGATCGGAA